>JBIKPM010000024.1:0-13662 GCA_044357435.1 Flavobacterium sp.
GCAGCGATAGATGGCGAAAAATGTGCGTTGAAAATTGGGGAATTATTGAAACCGTAAGGACAGGTCCCAACATCTCATACAAAAAATTGAATTATTTTTATTAAAAAATAATTCAATTTTAATAATTTGGTGTAAATTTACACCAATTAAATTTATTGTTATGACACGACAAAGTATATCATTAGCCAATCAGAATGATGAATGGTTGAAACAACAAATAAGTAAGGAAGAATTTACGAGCAAGAGTGAAGCTGTTAATTATTTAATCAAGCAAGCTCGTGAGCGTGAAGAATACCACCACTATGTCCAAATGAAAATTGATAGAGGGATTAAAAGTGGATTTAGCACCAAAACAAAAGAAGAGCTTTTATCAGAGATTAAAAAGCGATTAAATGTATGATTATAAGTTATCATTTGAAGCAGAAGAAGATGTAATACGCATTTTTGAGTATGGTTTGGGTAGATTTGGTTTGCAACAAGCCATCAAATATTATGATATGATGTATGACTGTTTTGATAAAATAGCTTCCAATCCATTTATGTTTCCTGTAGTGTCATATTATAAAAATGCAGAGCGATTTTGTGTTTGTGGCGTGGATACAATTTATTATAATGTCAATGAAGAAGAAGTAGAAATTATCACTATAATTGGAAGACAAGATTACTGAAAAGTTCTTATACTTAAAAAATTTTTTTATTTCAAAATTGTACTTTAGCAAATAATTCCCAACATTTTTTTGTAGATATCATTTCTCCAATGTAAATTACTATGAGACAAAAAGAAGCTTTTGAAATCAGAGGCTTCAGTTTACGGAATATCTTTCCGCAATTGTTTCTCTGCCTCGTCTGACCAGTAACCGCAATCCAAACGAAAGAAAACCGAGGTGTAAGGCAATGTGAATTTGGTTTTTAAAAGAATAATCTTAAACGTTTTACCAGCTTCGTCGAGCATCGAAATAATTTTTTCGTGCGGTACAGCTTCCGGTTTATTTTTAGATAAAAGAACGTTCAGAGCATTGCGATAATCGGTTATTCCGGGAGCATATTTCTCGCTAACAAACTGTAATTCTTTATCCAAAAAGATAACAGGGCGAACATGTTTGGTTTTCGCCAGTTGGTCAATTACAGCTTTAACCACCTTTTCCTGTGATTCGTCACAAAGAATGGTTTCAATTCCGGCACTGGTTTGGGCGGGATAAGCAGCATCGACCACAACAATCCAGTTTCGGTGCCCTAGATAAGGCAAGCGTTCCGATAAGGTCTGTTTCCATGTTTGCGCCAATAACGCTGTACTCGTAAACAAAAAAAATAGTATTGTTTTCATATGTTGATATTAATGTTTTTTATTGGTCATATGTAATTCGCATATCATCATTGGTATTTGCGACCAATTTTAGGTCATGCTCATTTCATAATTAGTTATTTTATTAAAAAGCTCTTTGATTTTCCTTCTTCAATAGTAACGGTCTTAAAGTTCAACGGTTTCGAATCACCTAATGTGAACTTCGAAAGACTTAAACTTCCTTTCAGAACGGTAATTTCCGCTTTTCCAGTTTCTATTTTGCACGTTCCCCAGGCATAGCCGTTGCTCCAGAAATATTTTCCGGGAACGTAGGTAAACTGTATCGATTTTTCAACACCCGAATAATGAAATCCACTCAACGCAAGAACGCTTGCCCAACTCGCCATGGCTCTTGCATAATGATGCCCGCATTCGGGTTCGTCAAATGGGTTGCGCTTCAGTCCGTCGAAACGATCACGAATGGCTTTTATGCATTTCAGTCCGTTTTCGGTTTGTCCTTCGTAAATCATTCCAACAGCAGCGGTATATTCAAAGCCGGTCATCGATTCGGCAAAATACGGAAATGGAACTTTCAGGCGACCTTTTGGCCAGCTCGCCATTATTAAACCCGACTCTTTGCCCATAACATAGGATCGCATATTATTAAACAATGGAGAGAAATCTTCCACAAAGTTATCTTTCATAATGGTTTTGAGAGTGGTTTTAGCATTCTCCGGAGCTGCCACATAACCCAAGCCACAAATATGTGCCATATATTGACCTACGAGTTGATCGACTAAACATCCTTTTCCAAGTTGGTAATCCGGAATTTTTACTTTAGGGTCGCTCATGTTGAGGTATTCAAATGTTTTTGGATCTGTAATCCGCTGTTCATAATATTCTCCATTGAAAAGGTTTTTCTCCGTCCATTCGGTTCCTTTTTTGAAAATTTCGCCACATTTGATTGCAAATGGTTTATCGTTCATTGCTTTTGCCATTTCAACAGCAGCTTTGAGTGCTCCGAAATACCAAAATTGCATTTGCGGGTTTGGCCCAAAATAGTTTACATCCATAGTGTTGTGCTGCGAGCCTTCCATGACACCGTCCTTATTTCCATCCCAACCCCGTGGCACCCAAGCGTAGGACAAAGCTAGTTTCACATTATTCCAGTTGTTTTTCAAAAAATTATTGTCTCCCGAGAGTTGCCATTCGCGGTAGAATTTCATGATGGTTCCCATTTGCCCGTCGGCGGCGGCAAATTTCTTTTCACCACAAGCTTCAGCGAGAGGCAAGCCAGCACGAAAGCACATTTTGCCATCGGTGTTTGTAGCATAATTAAACTCTACATCACGCATGGTGCGGGCTAAATCCCCAAATAAGAAGGGTGTGGCTTGTTCGTAATTCCAAACATGTGTGCATGAGCCTTCGCAGGAGCCAAACTCGTCCATAACCCCTTCCCAGCCCATCATTTGTCCGCTTTTAATGCGAAATACGGTTTGCGAGCGAAGCGTGCTAAGGTTAAACAAAGCCGCCTCTTTAACCACCTCGGGATAGGAACTAGAGATAAAAGCATTTACAAATTGCTTTGTTCGGTTTTCGAGTTCCGGTATTTGTGGTATGATTTTCTCGGCTGCCTCCCAGGCATCGGTATATTTTGTACTGTAATAATTACCGATTAACTCTTTAGACCAAGCATATCGATTGGGGAAATTCCATGTGATGTAGAACGGGAAAATGGCCTTCGAATTTGGGGCAATTTCTTTTTTTACGGCGAGTGATGCCATAGGGTTGTTGTCCGCTAGTTTATCTTTATCAGTGAGTTCACCATCGGTAGAAAAATCGTCCCAAAAATCCAAGGTAGCGCGTTCCCAATCGTTTTTGACCGAGGATAGACGATAGGTTACACCCGATGTCTCTGAGGTCGCAAATGCAATTGTCCCAGCTGCTGGATCGGTTGATTTTATGCTGTCGGAATACATGAAAATACCTTTGATTTCCGGTGTTTCTCTAAAAATGTTTTGGTTTTTTTTGGCACCCAACGGAATAATGTCGCCTTTCCAATCCTGCTTAAATTTGCTGCCGTCCATCCCAACAAAATTGCGCATGCTACCGCAAACCGACACGGTTATGGGTTTGTCAGTAGTGTTTGACACTTCGTAATAAAGTACCGCAACAGGCAAGCCACTTGCCTCTGCATCGCCCGGAACGAAAGGGTTGAACCCGATAATGCGAACATTTACCGGCATGGTTTTGTCGGAAAGGTTTACAATTCCGAACGGATAGGCAGCATCGAAACTGGCATCCGAAAAGCGCGGAAATCCATGTTGATTGACCGGACGACCTTCATAGTGCTGGTATTCGGTTTCGTGTACCGGACCAATCAGTGCACGAGTAATGGCTGTTTTATCCTGCTCTTTCACGTAAATTGAAAAGAACGGGGCATTATTTCCCTTGGTAACGGTGCTATACCCAATGGAAGGTTTATTCATAATTTGCCAGTCGCGCAACTCGCCACGTCCGCCAAGCGAAACGGTTCCGGTGCCAATACCTCCTAAAGGAAGGGCTATGTTCAAAAGATGGGCGCTGTCGTAGTGTTTTAAAATGGGATATTCCCCCTTGCCCGATTGCGCTTTGGATGAAAATGGCTGTAAAAAAAGTAGTAAAGCCTTAAAGAATAGTAACTTAAGTTTCATATGGAATTGTTTTTAAAGTAATACAAATAGAAGCTAATGCTTAAAATAACACACGATTCAGTAAATATTTTGTTAGGAAACAGCTACCCTATTTAGCAAACTACCCCAAAGGATTTGGGCAGGAGCGATTAGTAATAATAGAGTAATTGTTTTTTTTTTATAATTTCAGTTATTAGATTTATAATCTTTCCATTGTTTTTGACGTTCTTCGCCTAACAGGTTTTTCATTTGGTTGAACGTTTTGTTACTCAAATCTTTCAATTTTACTTTTTTCCCTTCGGGATTATCCCCAAATTCACTTTCTATTGCCTGACTTTCTTTAAAGCGTACTAACTGAATTTTATAAACGGAATCTGCCTCTTTTTCGTTTAAAGATAGCACTTTGGTAATTTCATTTGCAAAGTTTTTTGCTTTTTTTTCAGGATTCACTTGAGCATTTATGACTGCAGTTCCTAATAATGTAATACCTACAATTAATAATTTTAGTTTTTTCATTTTGAATGGTTATAATAGATGGATTAATATGGATTGCAATTTACGTTAAAAAAAATAGTAGAAGTTTTTTGAGAGTTCAAAGAGGTTTAAAATCTAGTCAATATAGTATGGAATGCTTATTGTAAAGTAATAAATCCCGAGGTTTGGATGTGTTTTTAGCTCTTTTTATGCGGTAGGTTTATCAGTGCTTGACAATGTTGTTATTTAATTTCTATTATTCGGTTCTTTTTTTAAGTAGCCAAACGATTGTAGAAATGTACCCTTTGCTGTGCGAAGTCTCCAGACTTCATACCCATTACTATATGCCATTCTAACTCTAGCAACCTTTGTGTTTGTAGATTATTGGAATAGCTACGAAGTCGGGAGACTTCGCAGAGCAATCACGATTGTATTTAGTTGTTACGACTTATGCAAACTTCGTAGAGCTGGGACGGGAGCGGGTGAGTTTCCTGATTTGCATCGCCATTGACACTAGCCAATGTTAGAGAATAGTGCTTTTATTCACCTAATAAAACTTCAACTTCTTTTTGTAAAACAGGTAAATTTTTAACTACAATTCCCCAAACAACATCATCTGAAACAGAATCATAACCATGAATTATTCTGTTTCTAACATCAACGATTTTTCTAGAATTTGAGATTTTAATTTTACTTTGTTCCTTCAGAATTCGACTCATTGCTTCTCCGATAATTTCAATGTTTCGTTCTACGGCTCTTTTTGTTCTCATATCATTTTGATAAATCTCAAACATTTTTGGAGTGTCAATAAAGTAACTATCAATTTCGTTTATTGAGCTTAAAATGTCAAACAGCCAAGCTTTAATGGTATTATCCATAAATCAATTTTTTACTTTGATTAACAGCCTTTCTGAAGTAAGGATTTTTGAGTGCTTTTTCCTCTAATAAGTCGACACTTCTTTTAAAAATATTTTCTAAAGAGAATTTAAGATCATAATAATTATCTCCATAATCAAGTACATCTAATGGTTCAAAATCTACGATTAAATCTACGTCACTTTCGTTATTAAATTTGTCAGTTAAAACTGAACCAAATGCATACAAAGATTTAACTTTATGCGTTTTGCATAAGTTTAATATGTCTTTATTATGATTTTCTATTAAGTTCATTTAAAATCTTTTCAATTTCAAAATTACATAAAAAAAATTAGATTTCTATTTACTACTATTTTTTTAGCACTTTCGCTAACGGTTTCGGATTCTCCGTTAACCGTTGCGAGAAAGATTATCTTCTCTGGTGCTCGATTGCATCGAGTACCTACTTATCATTTGTCTGCCAGATATAGCGTTTTCAACGCGGGTCTAAAAAAAATAACTTAGGGCTTAACATTTGCTGTGCGAAGTCTACCGACTTCGTACCCATAACCATATGCCATTCTAACTCTAGCAACCTTTGTTTTTTGTGTTTGTAGATTATTGGAATAGCTACGAAGTCGGGAGACTTCGTAGAGCAATCACGATTATATTTAGCTGTTACGACTTATACAAATTTCGCAGAGCTGGGTTTGGGCAGGAGCGGGGACTTATATAACTTCGCAGAGCTGGGTTTTTACCACAAACATTGATGCGAAGCACGAAACCCCGCCTTTTGCAAATCTGCTGTTATGGTCTGTTTTTTTATTTGCTTGTTATAAATGTTTTATCATTTTTTAAGCAAATTAATTCTTAATACAACGTACTGAATGTCCAAAACTCATTGTATGATGTTCAAGGACTACCCAAGGCTCTATTCCAATCAATTCGCAGACAGAGATTAAATTATCAGCGTCTTTTGTTGAACTCCACCATAAACCATATTCTTCACGTCTTGATGAATATCCATCTGCATGAATACTACCAGAAGGTAATCCAGCAAAGCTAATGACTCCAATTTCACCTCCTCCATTGTCTTTCCTGCGGCCTTTCCAGCCAAATACACTTTTCATTTTTAAACCACCTATTTCTGAACCTCCGGAATAATTAATCAAAACATCCCATTCTTTCTCGCTAGGAATATGCCATCCTTTAGGTGCTAATCCACGAAGGTCTTTTACAGCATACCCATTATAAAATTTACCAGAATTCACGCCAACATTTGCAGTCGTACTATCAAAATCATAATAGCACCACGCGGGTTTCCCTTTTTCATTAGCCATTATCCATTCTTCTTTTGTTTTGGCTTCTGGAATTATTGTACCATCAGCAAACTTAACTACATATAGATTTTCTTTCATTCATACCTGGGTTCCAATTTTTACTGACTCATAAGTGCCTGAAGTGGCTTCAGTTCCAGCATTACTTTTTTCGATTTTTTGGATCTTTGTGGTTTTTGACTGTGCAAATGTCAAAGATGAAACTACAATTAGTGTTGTTGTTAAAATAATATTTCTTTTCATATTTACAATTTTGTAATTACTCCTACTCATTTGGCTTTTCGGTATCGCCCCGTTTTGAGTGGTAGCTGGTCTCCACATTTATTTTCTTATTCTTAAAAGACAATCAAATATAAATAATTTTAATTATTGTGTTTATCGTCCGTGTGCTGTCGTCCTAAACTTGCCCATAACGGCTCCCGGCTTGGTCGTCGTTTCCGAGGGAGATTCCTCCCGAAGGAAATGCGTCCAAGGCGGTGATGTCGGAAGTCCCTGTAAAGGGGCGTCCGCATCGCCAGGCGTAGCCGGGAGCCGATGGTAGGAAAGCCCGGAGGGATTTCCTACCATCTCATAAATATACGCAACTCCAAAAGCTGAAATATATTTAATTGTTTGATTATTAGATTTTTAATTCTGACAACACAAAAAAACGCATTGCGGTTTTTGTGTTGTCGCTATTATTATTAAAACTATTTTTTCGTTATGCCTTTTCCTTCACAAAACCATCAATTACTTTTTGGTAATACTCAAAAGTGGTTTTGGCGATAGATTCCCAACTGAATATTTTCAATACCCGTTTTCGACCGGCTTTGCCCATTTGGGTAGCCAAGGCTTCATCGTCTAAAAGAATATTGATTTTGGCTGCTAACGCTTTTTGGAACGCTTCAGGATTAGCCGGATTAAAATCGGTTCTGGATACACTTTGCAGCGGTATTAAATACCCCGTTTCTCCTTCGACAATGATTTCTGGAATACCACCTACATGACTTCCCACAACCGGTGTTTCGCAAGCCATGGCTTCAAGATTGATGATGCCAAAAGGCTCGTATAAAGAGGGGCAGGCAAACACACGAGCGTGGCTGTACAATACTTTTATTTTTTCGCGAGGCAACATCTCTGAAATCAAAATGACGCCTTCTCGTTCTTTTTTTAAATTTGCGATTAATTGTTCGGTTTCTTCTGCTATTTCCTTGGTGTCAGGAGCACCGGCACAAAGCACAATTTGACAGTTTTTGTTGAAATATTTCGCGGCTTCTATCAGTCCTGAAATTCCTTTTTGGCGTGTGATACGCCCCACAAAAAGCACAAAGGGAATCTTGGGGTCAATGCCTAAATCCAAAAGCAATTTTTCGTCAAATGTGGGTTGGTAAAATTCAGGGTCAATTCCGTTATGAATAACAGTCACTTTTTCGGGAGCAACACCATAAGCTTCGATGACATCTTCTTTCATTTGTTTGCTCACAGCAATAATACCATCGGCGGTATTATAGGCTTTGTTTTCGATCCAGCGCGAAAGGAAATAGCCATTGCCTAGTTGTTCTACTTTCCACGGACGGTGTGTTTCCAGACTGTGAGTAGTGAGAATTAAAGGTACTTGCAGGAGTTCGCGGGTAAAAATTCCGGCAAGGTGCGTGTACCAGGTATGGCAATGAATAACATCCGCTTGAGGAGTGGCTTGAGACATTTCGACATTCCGACTCAGGTTATGGAACATTTTGATGTGTGGGTTGCTGTCGTCGACCATTTTAGTCAGCGAAGAGTTGACTCCGCGTACCTGCATCGTTTGGGTATCTTCGTGTTGGTCACCAAAGCAACGTACTTCAATCTGACCTAATTTGGCTAATTCTTGGCTTAAAAAATCGATGTGTACACCTGCGCCTCCGTATATGTTAGGAGGAAATTCATTCGAAAAAAGAGCTATTTTCATAGGACGATTATTAATAATTTGTATTTAGGATTTTTGATCTATTGGTTAACATTTCAAATATAATAAATATCCTATACTTATTACACGCCCTGATGAATGAATCAGAAAATTGTTTTCAAAATGATAAACCACAAAAAAACCCGAAAATTTCTTTCCGGTTCTTAGAGTCTATTGTTTTTTGAATAGTTAATCCTTGTCAAGTGTATTCTTTATTGCTTCGTATTCGTCTTTCGTAATCTCGCCTTTCGCCAATCTTTTTTTCAAAATTTCCAAAGGGCTCTCTCCTTTTGTTTGCTGTCCTATATTTTTCCTTTGTGTTGAAAATAGCCATAGTATTAGAATAAGCCAAAATAACCACCATAAGAAATGCATTCCCCAATAATGATGCTCGTACATGTGCCACATAATTTCATTATTTAAAAGTGAATAATTCGTTTAATTACCTACGTAAATATATGAATTTCAACACAATAAAAAAAGGAAATGTTCCGTGTTTTTTAAAATGATGTCTTTAGGTGATTGTGATTTTTTTATTTTTTTAAACGGGCTTTAAATATTTTTTCGAATTTTTCTATCTTGGGTTGGATAACCATTTGGCAATAGGGTTGGCTTTTGTTATTTTCATAATAATTTTGATGGTAATCCTCTGCTTTGTAAAATTGGGTGAGTGGTTCAAGTGTAGTTACAATTGGGCTGGAATACACTTTTTCAGCATTTAATTGGTCAATAATAGACTGGGCTTCCTTTTTTTGTTCCTCATTGGCATAAAAAATAACGGAGCGGTACTGAGTTCCCACATCAGCACCTTGACGGTTTAACGTAGTCGGGTCATGAACGGTGAAAAACACTTGTAAAATTTCGTCGATGTTGGTCAAGGTTTTGTCATAGGTAATTTGCACCACTTCGGCGTGACCCGTTCTGCCGGTACACACTTCTTCATAAATGGGGTTTGCGTTTTTTCCTCCCGAAAATCCCGAAACTACTGACTTTACACCTTCTAATTTTTCATAAACTGCTTCGACACACCAGTAACAGCCTCCGCCAAGAGTGATTGTTTCGATATTATTTTTGTTTCCGTTTTCTGTCATCACTTTGTCAGGGACAAAATCCAAAGCGATTGAATTCATGCAATATCTTTTGCCTGTCGGTGCCGGTCCATCATCAAAAAGATGGCCTAAGTGTCCGTTACATCTGCCACAAAGCGCTTCAATTCTTTTCATTCCATAAGAATTGTCTTCTTTGTAGACCACGCTATTTTTGTTTTCCTGCTCAAAAAAACTCGGCCAACCGCAACTGCTGGCAAATTTCTGGTCGGATTTAAATAATTTATTACCACAGGCCGCACAATAATAAGTGCCTTTTGCATCAGAATTCCAAAGTTTTCCCGTAAAGGCTCTTTCAGTGTCGGCATTTCTTGAAACGGCATACAAGTCTGGAGAAAGTACTTTTTTCCATTCGGCATCAGTGACATGAAGTTTTGTCGTGTCAGTATTAGAATAATAAGGGTTTCCTGGTTTGCTGATTGTGTTTTCCATAGGGGATGATTTTGGAGTTATTTCTGTTTTTTTAGTCGATTGTCCGCATGCATTTAATACAAATAAAGGTAATAATATCAAATAATTAAGGATGTTTTTCATCGCAATCATGTTTAAATTATGATGTAAATTTACAATAGATAAACGCTAGAAATTGTCGTATAGATTGCAAATAGCTCTCATTTAAGGAAAGTTTAACGATTGTTGATATTTTAAAAACCAGAATTCCCAATTTCTTTTTTCGTATTTTTGACAAGCTAAAAGCAGATATGAAAGAAGAGAACGTAATATTGGTGAACCATAAGGACGAGCAAATTGGGCTGATGCCCAAACTGGAAGCTCACGAAAAAGCGGTTTTACACCGAGCGTTTTCCGTTTTTGTTTTAAACAACAAGAATGAAATTATGCTCCAGCAAAGGGCACAGCACAAATATCATTCTCCGTTATTATGGACCAATACGTGCTGCAGTCACCAGCGTGAAGGCGAAACCAATATTCAGGCCGGAAGCCGCAGATTGTTTGAAGAAATGGGTTTTGAAACCGGACTAAAGGAATTGTTTCATTTTATCTACAAGGCACCATTTGATAATGGTTTAACGGAGCATGAACTTGATCATGTCATGATTGGAACCTATGATGGAGAGCCAAAAATAAATCCAGAAGAAGTGGAAAATTGGAAATGGATGTGTATTGAAGATGTGAGGGAAGACATGCGATTGCATCCTGAAATATACACCGTTTGGTTCAAGATTATTTTTGATCAGTTTTATCACTATTTGGATGAACATAAAATCTAAGATAGCAGATTTGAGATAGCAGAATGCAAAAATCCAAAAAAAATCTAAAATCAGAAATCCAAAATCTAAAATCACCATGAGAGTCACCATATCCAGAAAAGCACACTTCAACGCAGCACATCGTTTGTATCGAAAAGATTGGACTTTCGAGCAGAACGATGCCGTTTTTGGCAAATGCAATAACCCCAATTTTCACGGGCATAATTATGAATTAATTGTGAGTGTAACCGGAAAAATCAATCCTGAAACGGGTTACGTAATGGACATCAAGGAATTAAGTGATTTGATTTTAGAAGAAGTTGAAAAACCCTTTGACCATAAAAACTTGAACTTGGATGTTCCTGAATTTGAAAACTTAAATCCCACTGCCGAAAATATTGTGGTTGTCATTTGGAACAAAATTAGAAAAAGAATTCAATCAGAATTTGATTTGGAGGTAGTACTTTATGAAACGCCTCGCAATTTTGTAACCTATAAAGGAGAATAATGGCACTAAAAGTAGGAGATAAAATCCCGCATTTTTTAGCAAAAGACAGTCACGGAAACGATTTTGACAGTACTTCAGTGGTGGGAAAAAAACCGTCGGTTTTTTATTTTTATCCCAAAGACAACACACCGGGTTGTACAGCACAAGCCTGCAGTTTTCGGGATCAATATGAGGATTTTAAGGATTTGGGAGCCGAAGTTATCGGTATCAGTGGTGATAGCATTGCTTCGCATGAAAAATTTGCCATACAATACCGTTTGCCTTTTATTCTGCTGTCGGACAAGGATCAAAAAATCAGGAATCTTTTTGGTGTCAAACCCAATTTATTTGGCTTAATTCCAGGAAGAGTGACGTATGTGGCTGACAAAGAAGGTGTAATCCGATTGGTGTTTGACAGCTTAGTTGCCACAAACCATATACCTAAGGCATTGGAAATGATTAAGAAATTAGTGTCATTATGAGTCTAGATATATATCCTTTACAGTTTCAACCCATTTTGAAGGAAAGAATTTGGGGAGGAACCAAGTTGAAAACTATCCTGAACAAACCTATCACGTCGGATAGAACGGGAGAAAGTTGGGAGATATCGACCGTTGAGGGAGATGTCAGCGTCATTTCAAAAGGAATTTTGGCAGGGAAATCACTCAATGATTTAATTCAGTCAACTCCAGAAGAAATATTGGGAACCGAAGTTTACAAACGATTTGGTAAACAATTCCCTTTACTTTTCAAATATTTGGATGCACGCGAAGATTTGTCCATTCAAGTTCATCCCAATGATGAATTGGCCAAAAAACGTCACAATTCTTTTGGAAAAACGGAAATGTGGTACATTATGCAAGCAGATGAAGGTTCAAGAATAATTGTAGGTTTCAAGGAAAAATCGAATGCCAATGAGTATTTAGAAAATCTAAAAAATAAAACATTGCTTTCCATTCTGGATGATGTCAAAGTAAAACAAGGTGATGTTTTCTTTTTGGAAACAGGAACTGTTCACGCCATTGGAGCTGGATTAGTTGTTGCCGAAATCCAGCAAACATCAGACATAACCTATCGTTTGTATGATTTTGACCGAGTGGATGCGACTGGAAATCAAAGAGAATTGCACATTGATTTGGCTTTGGATGCTATTAATTATAATAAAGTAGATACCCAAAAAAAATACAATACCGCATTAAATCAATCAAATACTGTTGTGGATTGTCCTTATTTCACGACCAATTTTATTCCATTGGATGGAAAAATTTCAGTTGATAAAACAGGAAGTTCATTTACTGTTTTTATGTGTGTCGAAGGTAGTTTTGATGTTGAGTATGGAGACATAAAATTTCAGTATACAAAAGGTGATACGGTTTTAATTCCTGCAGCCTTGAAGGTTTTCACTCTCAACGGAAAGGCCTCGATTTTAGAAATATATATTTCTTAGCTTGTTATAGAAAGATTATGTGTACTTTTGCAATCGCAAATTAAAATTAAAAATAAAATGGCAAACGTTAAGAATTTAAAGAAAGACATCAACTACGTTTTAGGAGATATTATTGAAGCAGTTTACTTGTTTGAAATTTCAACTACCGGAAAACCAACTACAGAAACTAATGCTTTGATTGATGAAGCTATCGCAGCTTTTGATACTTTGATTACCAAAGTAAACGCTAAGAAAGTTGAAAATAAAAAAGCCCATTTCAAACAAATTAATGTTGAATTGGAACAAACTGCAAATCAATTGATTGCTAAAATCAACGGATTGCAGTAAAAAAAGGCAATAAAAAAAGGCAAATTTATTTTGAGAAATCAAATTCAGTCTTATATTTGCATCAGAAATGAGTCGCCAGCGTAGCTCAGTTGGCTAGAGCAGCTGATTTGTAATCAGCAGGTCGTGGGTTCGAGTCCCTCCGCCGGCTCAATCAAAAACCGTAAGTTTATAGCTTACGGTTTTTTTGTTTTGAAAAAATAGGACGAGAAGTTTATCCCGAGCGAAGCAATTCGGGAAGTCCCTCCGCCGGCTCTTCAGTAAAACCATCTAACTTTTGTTAGGTGGTTTTTGCTTTAAAAGCAAATCCCAATCTATTTCTAAATTGGGATTTTTGATATTTCTAATTTATCCTTTTAACCAAGCTTCTCTAATAGCTAATTTTTCGGCTTTGGTTGCCTCTAGTCCTTCTTTTTCTTCATAAGGAATTTTTACGCTACCTTTTAGTATTTGTTCTTTACCCTCCCGTTTTATTTTTACCGTTAGGACATCATTTTCTTTCCATTTTTGACTGGCACTTATCATTTCATAGATATTGTCAAAGGA
>JBIKPM010000193.1:0-4677 GCA_044357435.1 Flavobacterium sp.
AGAAGAATAAAATATCAATGGTTAGATTTTGATGCGTACAAGTCATTCGAAATCCTAAAAGAAAAATTAAACTTTGTACTCAATAATTTTGGCACGAAATACGACATTAAATTTTAACTATTACTTATAACCTTTTCAATAATTAATTATTTCTGGCATCAAATTATTCCAATCGTTTTTTTAATTGATACCCATATAATGAAGGAGTTGTGGAAATGGATTTGTTTAAAAATTCAATATAAGCATCAGGCCCATATTCAATTTTGAAATCTTGATTTCCATGTACCCCAATTATTCTCGCAAAAGGACCATCATTCATACCATTTAGAAGTATTGGTTTTGAAATATCGAATTTTCCGACAAGGGCTATATCTATATTCCAAAAAGTAGTAAAAGCGCCGTGAGACGGCCTCCAATAATCAGCTCCGCCTGCTAAAAATAACGGATAACTATTATCTGCCTTTGGAGTAAAATGAACTTTTATATTATCAAATAAATTTTGATGATTAGCACCAGCGTGTTGATCTAAATAAGGATTGGTAAAAATTTCACAATTTTGGTACACATCTTTTGAAGAAAAAGTGTTGAAGCTCAATGGATGTACTGCATTATTATAAACTTTAAGATTTTTGACTAGTACATTATGAACACCTCCCATTGCAACTGTATAATGTGCCATGCTATCACCATCGGTAACAATATCTTCAATAGTTACATTTGCAATTTCTTCAGTTAAAATGCCACTCTCCGCATTATGTATCACTACATCTCGAACCCAACTGTTATAAATTCTAGTTAAAAATAGTGCGTTATAGCCTTGTTCAACGTGATGAGCCACTCTGGGCGTATTTGGAAAAGTAAAACTAAGGTGCTCAATACCCACTTCTGACAAATGTTTCCATTCGACCAATTGTGCTTGATAATTTGGTTTAATTTCCAATAATAAAGGTGTTTTGATTGTAACGGTGTTCTTGGCTATTTTAACAATCTCTACTTGTTGTCTTACTATAGGCAATGTTGGAAATTTCCAATGATGAGAACCTGGATTCACCTTAGCACCATTATATAAAGTTCTAATTAATTCTCCGTTTTCGCCTTCTTTATTATATAATTGCAATTCAACTACATCTCCAACTTTCAACCCATTAGCTTCAGAAATAGTAAAAGTTTTTGCACCTCTTTTTCCTGCCAAAACCTTGGCTAAAACATTTAATTTAGAATCATATTTTTCCATATATGACTTTACTCTTTCATTGGGAACTTGTGTCCAAATAAATCCTCCAGACCAAGCATATTGTGAAAAAGGCAGGTCTAAATTATTCTCTTTTTCTCTTTGCCTTTTATCAAAAGTCACCAAATATTCTCTAAGTTCTTTCAATGATTCCGGATCTTTTAAATACATCATAGGGCGAGGACAAAATATTTCGGTACCTTCCTTTCCAGATCCCGCACCTCTCAGTACAAAATTGCTGCGTTCAAGATATAAAACCTCACTTAGAATGAGTCGGCCAGCTGGCAATTGTAAAATCACGTCACCATTTAAGGAACTTATGGCTTCTATTGCCTTTAGCAATGCTTTCGAATCATCTAAATCGTCATTTGCAACAACCCCATAATCTGTAGCATTAATTATTTGTTCTGACTTTTGAGGAATTCTTATTTCTCCATAATGATAGCCAGCATAACTAAAGTCAGGCAGGTAATTTTGTGAAGCTATTTTTTTATCCGTAATTATTTGGGGTAACTCTTGAGAAAATAGGCTAATTGTAGCAAATAAAATTATAACAAAAATAATGTGCTTTACAACACTTTGATTAACGAAATTTCTTTTTTTATTTGAATTTGACATGGATTTAATATTCAAGTTTTTTATTATATCACTGAATAGTTCTTTATATTCCAATTATTTTTTGTCAGATCGATTGCAGTCGAGACGTAATAATAGTTCTCGACTGCGCTCGAACTGACAAATAGGACTATTTTATATTAATGAATGGTTTTAGTATAGTATATATATGATTTAAAAAAAATAACAACCCCAAAGCAGAACTTCGGAGCTGCAATAAAAAAAATCTAAAAAAATTATTATAAAATTACAAATCTGTAATTGGACTGTATTTAGGTACCAGCATTTTCATCACGGACCAAGCAATAAGATAGGCCACGGCACAAAGGACAAACATAATAGTATAACCGGTTTGAATGTGACCCAAACCATCATAATAGTCAAATAAATAACCTCCCAATTTAGAGACCAATACTCCACCCATACCTCCAGCCATTCCGCCTATTCCAATGATAGAACCAATGGCTTTTTTAGGAAACATATCCGAAACGGTCGTGAAAATATTGGCAGACCAAGCTTGATGTGCTGATGCTCCCACTCCGATTAGTAAAACAGGCATCCAAAAACTGATATAACCAAGAGGCTGTGCCAATAGTACCACTAAAGGAAATAAAGCGATAACCAACATTGCTTTCATTCTACCATCATAAGGATTGTGACCTTTATTGATAAAATACATTGGAAACCAACCGCCACCAATACTCCCAATCATTGTCATACTATACAATACGGCTAATGGAAGTACGATATCAGTTCCTTTCATATTAAATTGGGCTTCGAGGTATTTTGGCAACCAAAATAAAAAGAACCACCAAATTCCATCGGTCATAAATTTTCCAAATACAAAAGCCCATGTTTGTTTGTATCCTAATAGTTTGAACCAAGCTATCTTTTCTTGTTTTTCATTTGGAACTTCAACTACTGTTTCACAGTCGTGATGAATATAATCTAACTCTGCTTTTGACAAACGTTTTTGTTTGGATGGAATCTCGTATAAAAAATACCAAAAAATAATCCATAAAAAACCTATTGCTCCCACAAGGATAAAGGCAAATTCCCAACCATAATGTATTGCGATTACAGGTACTGTCAAGGGTGCCAAAATGGCTCCAACATTGGATCCTGAGTTAAAAATTCCTGTTGCTAACGAACGTTCTTTTTTAGGAAAATATTCTGCTACCGCTTTAATTGCCGCAGGGAAATTGCCTGACTCTCCAAAACCTAAAACGGCACGTGACAACATAAAACCGGCAATGGAAACTGGAACGGCTCCTACGCCTATCCAAACCATAACAGTAGAAAATGCAGTTCCAATAGGTAGTGAATACGCATGCATTATGGCACCTAAAGACCAAACGGTTATGGCCAGAATATACCCTTTTTTAGTCCCCATTTTATCTATGATTCTACCTGCAAATAGCATGGAAATGGCATAAATAAACTGAAATACTGCTGTAATATTGGCATAATCAGTATTGGTCCATCCAAATTCTTCTGATAAACTAGGGGCTAATAGACTCAGCACTTGACGGTCTAAATAGTTTACGGTAGTGGCAAAAAAGAGTAAACCACAAATGGTCCATCTGTATTTTCCGATTGATTGATTCGTTTCTTTCATAGTAGTTTATTAGGTTTGGTTAGTTTTTGAATTTATACAAATTCGGGTTTTATTTATTGTTTATTAATATCGAAATAAGTCTCAGCATTTTTATAACAAATAGCTTCCACCATAGTTCCAATATGTTTCATATTGTTCGGTAATTCGCCTTTTTGAATTTCATCGCCCAGAACATTGCACAAGATACGTCTAAAATATTCGTGTCTTGGAAAAGAAAGAAAACTTCTGGAATCGGTTACCATTCCCACAAATCGGCTCAATAAACCAAAGTTAGAAAGTACGTTCAACTGTTTTTCCATTCCGTCTTTTTGATCCAAAAACCACCAAGCTGCCCCATATTGCATTTTACCTGCCACTTTTCCATCATTAAAATTAGCAGCCATGGAAGCAAACATTTCACTGTCGCGGGGATTCAAGTTATAGACTACCGTATTGGTTAATCCATCGCATTGACTCAATCTTCCGAAGAACTTGCTCATATTATCAGCCATATTCAAATCGCCAATAGAATCAAATCCCTGATCAGGACCGATATCCTGTAGCATTTTAGCATTGTTATTTCTTATCGCTCCAACATGAAATTGCTGCGCCCAAGATTTGGATTTATTCATCAAAGCTAATTCAAATAAAACAGCTGATTTGTACTTATTAATCTCCAAAACAGAAACTAATTCGCCTTTAAATGCTTTAGCAAAAATGGCGTTTACTTCACTTTCGGTATAGTCCTCTCCGTAGAAATTTGCATGTCCGTGATCGGAAATTCGACATCCCATTTCGTGGAAAAAATCATGACGTTCTTGAAGTGCTTTTATTAAATTTGAAAAATCAGTGATAGAATAACCAACTGTAATTGCTAATTTTTGAATCCAATCCACAAACGCTTGTCCTTTTTCCATTTCCGTTGCTTTGTCGGGACGAAAAGAAGGTAAAACTCTGATTTCGAAATTGTCTTCCTGCAATTGTTTGTGGTAGCGCAAATCATCCGTCGGATCATCCGTTGTACCCACAACGGCGACATTCATCTTACGAAGAATGTTTTTTACACTGTATTCTGGTTTTTTCAATAAATCAGAACATTGATTATAAATGGCTTCCGCAGAATCAGCATCTAATAATGTAGTGATACCAAAATAATTTTTCAATTCCAAATGAGTCCAATGGTACAGAGGGTTCCTTAGTGTATAAGGAACCGTTTCTGCCCATTTGATAAATT
>JBIKPM010000194.1:0-4672 GCA_044357435.1 Flavobacterium sp.
GGCTAACAGCGCATTGCTGCTATTGCGAATCACTGATTGGTACGTAATTGTTTGTGGGGCTTGGGCATTGGCCTGAAGCGAAAAGAAGGCTAAACTTAATAAAAGGATTTTTGCCGTAAAGTAAAATTTTTCATAGTGTAAAATTTGTTTGTTTGTAGTAATAAAATAATGTGGCGCGAATTAGGTTAATTGCCACTGAACTAAAAAATAAAAAGCAACCAAATGTTTTCCATTTTTAAAAATGGAAAACATTTGTTGTAAAAAAGAAGGATTTTTTAAGTTTGAACCTAGACTATTAGTGGTGTAAAATTCTCTCCATATAAACATAAAACTCTTATAAGAAGATATTTATAATCCTTAAAAAATAAAATACTGCTGTTTTAGGACCAAATTTATTGCTTTACTAAAAAAGAAGCGTTTTTAAGAAAGCGACTTCAAATAATTGCTAGGAATGATTCCTGTACTATTTTTAAAAGCCCTGATAAAAGTGTTTTGGGAAGAAAAACCAGATTGTTGGGCAATCGATTTTAAAGTAAAAGTACTGCTTCCACCTTGATCAATAAGTTCCATAGCATGTTTTATACGAAAACTATTGCGCCACTCCGAAAAAGAAACTTGTTTAATATAATTAAAATAATAGGTCAAATGATGGGCGGGAATATTAGATTCATTCACAATAGTGACCAACTTAAAGTCCGTATTCAAAAAAGCGTTGCTTTCTATGAAACTTTCCATAGAAGCTCCAATGGTTTCGATATATTCTTGGGTAAACAATTGAAGATCATTTTTATCTACGAGCTTTTTTTGGTCATTTGGTAAGACAAAATCAGTGTCATCATTAGCGGGAAGACTGGTTTCGGAGATTTTGATCGTTTGTAAATCCTTTGGTTTTGATTTCAAGCCTATTGGCAAACCATACATGATGTGCGGAAAAAAGAAAATAACCATGTTCATTCCTACATAAACCAGAGAAGCAAAAAGCAAGGCGCCACTGGCACGACTCAAGAAAATAGATTTATCGTCATATAGCCATACACTAGCCATAGCGACCGTGAAATTAATGGTGATGATGGTCAAGATGGAGGCAAAAACAAGCAGCCATTTGCGGATGAGTTTGTATTGGCTATTGTGTATGATAGGATTATTGGTTTTTTTCTTATAATGCCATACTAGATACCAAAGAGCGATGGAATAAAAATAGGTATGCAACACATTTAGAGCCTGGTCTACTTCGTGGTAAAATAGTTTATTTAAATGAAAGTTAGAAATATCCCAGTTTTCACTGAATAAATTTTGGGCAACCATCAGTTTGTAGTCCCAACTAGAAAAAAAATAAGGAACATACCCTATGAAGGAAATAGCAAAAAGGGCGAAATGCAAATAATCGGTTTTTCTCAGTGCGGAGTTGTCCCTTAAAATGCTTCTCACGTAGAAAAAGGCGAAAGGACCTATCAAATAAAAGAAGGCATGTACGCAGGTGAAAAAGGCAATTTTATGGAGTGATTTGCCATAAAAAAAGTAGAAATTCTCCAATACATACAAAGCCGAAAAAAATAAAAACCCAGCCAAATAGCGGTTCGCGGTTCGGTATCCTTTATTAAAACAAAGTAAAACTAGTGGTAAAAACAAACCCAGTAAAGAAGTATATGCAATGGTAGATTCCAAAGGGTAGCTGAGATATATTATTATTTTTCAAAAATAGAAAAATAACATGAATGGATTTAACTTGAATGCAAAAAAAAACATAGGTTAAAAATAAATAGTACTGTGTTAATAATATAGGATGCCATTTAATCTTCTTGCACTCTCTGTGGCGGGAACCCAAGTAGATTTTTGTGTTGTAAATTTCGCCCCTTTAGGGAGGTGTGTTTTAAAGATCCGCGTTATAAACACTTTCCTAAAACCCAATACCCAAGACCTAAAACCTGGACCCAGCAATGGTTTCGGATCGAAGTTTAATAAAAAACACTCCATATTAACGAAACTTGATTTTTTGTATATTTGTTTTTTAAATATAGATGTATTATGACTACAATAACTATAAATGAGCGAACTAAAGCAGGAAAAATAGTATTGGAACTTGCCAAAATGCTTTCTGTTACCAATAAAGGGGTTCGTATTGATTCCGGATTAAATAAAACTACTGTGACAGTTATTGAAGGAGAAAAGGATGCTTATAATCCAGAATTTGTAAAAATGATTTTAAAATCAGCAAAAAGCAAAAAAAGAACCTTAATAAATCCAGATGATGTATGGGGAAGTTTAGGGTTGAAGTAACAGAAATAGCAAAAAAACATATTGCCCAACATTTAAAATCAGATAATCAGTCTAGCATCAAACGGATTGAAAAAATTTTAAAAGAACTTGCTGAAACGCCTTTTGAAGGCGTTGGAAATCCCGAACCCTTAAAATATAGTTTAACGGGTTTTTGGTCAAGAAAAATAAATCTAAAAGACAGAATAATATATTCGGTAAATGACTCTATAGTATTAGTAGAAGTCGTTTCGGCAATGGGTCATTATTCAGGTAAATAAACTTGTCTCGGCCTGAAATAGGTTTGTCCTAAAAAACACCATACCATTTTCCTTATCAAAAAAAAAGGCGCAAGAACTGAATCTTGCGCTTTTTTTGTATTTATAATTTCCTTTGAGCCTTTGTGACTTGGCGGCAAATTTTGAATCTGTGAATATAATTTAAAGTACACTGAAACAAAATAAAAACACACCCCTAGCCCCTCTCAAGAGGGGAATTCGTAACCATTTACATTTAACTTTTAGTTGTTTACTATGCAAATATGCCGATCAATTAATATATTTTTATTCGAAACTTTACTTCATCAGGATTCGAGTGTTGCAAAATACTACCTCGAATAATTCGGAGCTTCTTTGGTGATGGTTACATTATGCGGATGACTTTCGGTAATTCCGCTGGAGGTAATACGAACAAAACGGCCGGTGTCTTGCAAGGTAGGTACATCCTTGGCACCGCAATACCCCATTCCGGCACGAAGTCCGCCAATGAATTGTTGCATGCTTTCTTCCAATTGCCCTTTATAAGGCACACGCCCCACGATTCCTTCGGGAACCAGTTTCTTGACATCGTCTTCCACATCCTGGAAATAACGGTCTTTCGATCCGCCTTCCATAGCTTCAACAGAACCCATGCCGCGGTAGGATTTGAATTTTCTTCCTTCGAAAATAATGGTTTCTCCCGGAGATTCTTTTGTACCGGCCAAAAGCGACCCCAACATCACACAATCAGCACCGGCAGCAATCGCCTTAGGAATATCTCCCGTATAGCGAATGCCACCATCGGCAATAACGGGAACTCCTGTTCCTTTTAAAGCCGCAGCCACTTCGAGAACGGCAGAAAACTGAGGAAAACCAACTCCTGCAATAATACGTGTGGTGCAAATAGAACCCGGACCAATTCCTACTTTTACGCCATCTGCGCCGTTTTCGACCAAGAATTGAGCTGCTTCTGGTGTGGCAATATTTCCAACAACAACATCTATTTTTGGAAATTTAACTTTTATAGCTGCTAACACATTGACCACACCTTGGGTATGACCGTGAGCGGTATCAATAATGATGGCATCAACACCCGCTTGTATCAAAGCAGTGGCTCTTTCGAGCGCATCGCCGGTTACACCAATGGCTGCCGCCACGCGCAAACGACCGTAAACATCCTTGTTGGCGTTTGGTTTTTGGGTTAATTTGGTGATATCTCTAAAAGTGATTAGACCAACCAATTTATTTTCGGCATTTACCACCGGAAGTTTCTCGATTTTGTAACCTTGCAGCACCACTTCGGCCTGACCAAGAGAAGTTCCTTCGGAAACGGTAACCAAGTTTTCGCTGGTCATTACTTCGATAATAGGTCGGGCATTGTTTTTTTCGAAACGCAAATCACGATTGGTAACAATTCCTTTGAGTACTCTATTTTCGTCCACAATGGGAATACCGCCAATACCAAATTCTTTCATGGCATTTTTGGCATCGGCAACATTAGACGACAAAGGCAATGTAACCGGATCGATAATCATCCCGGACTCGGCACGTTTTACTTTGCGCACTTTAGCAGCTTGTTGTTCGATGGTCATATTTTTGTGCAAAACGCCTATGCCGCCTTCTTGGGCCATAGCAATTGCCATAGCACTTTCGGTAACGGTGTCCATAGCAGCGGACACAATAGGAACATTAAGCGTTATATTTCTGGAGAATCTTGATTTGATACTAACTTCGCGAGGAAGCACGTTAGAGTAATTTGGAACTAATAATACATCATCGTAAGTTAGACCTTCGCCGATAATCTTGGAGTTGTGTGCGATCATTGCAATTTGAAGTTGTAGTTAAATTGCGTGCAAATATAGAGAATCTTTAGCAGAAAAACACTTAAATTTCATAATAATTAATTAAATTGCAGGGTAAAACTATTTCTGGTTTTTAACTTGGTTTACTCATTTGCCAAAATAAAAAAAACATCAATAATTTTCCAATGGAAAAGTCAAATCACTTATTAAGAGGCCTTTCTGACGAAGAAGTGATACAATCCAGACAAAAGAATGGCTTCAATTCTCTGGATCATCAAGACAAAAACTATTTTCTGGCTTCATTGATTGAAATGGTTAAGGAACCGATGTTTTTGTTGTTGGTATTGGCCACGAGTCTCT
>JBIKPM010000195.1:0-4654 GCA_044357435.1 Flavobacterium sp.
CTGTAAGATTTGTTTTCTAAATCGAAATTTGTATTTTCGAATTTTTATTCGACCTTACAGTGTGGGTCCTGCTCATGCAGGGCACACACAGCTGTTTCAATCTACTTGCGGATTTAGTGGAATTAAGCGCTGTCATTATAAATCCGTTCAACCAAAACTACTCTACTATCAAGTCCACAAGTATCTTGAAGCAGCGAAACGTTATGCCAAAAAGCTGCACGGAATAAATAAATCTGTATTTTATTTCCCGTATTGGGAACTTTTTATTATCTTCGTCAAAAATTTGAACGTTGAGAGTAATTGCGAAAAAAATATTGAGGGATTTTTGGGAAGCACATTCCGGTTGTGAACAACAACTAAAATCATGGTTTCAAGAAGCAAGTAATGCTGAGTGGAGAAATCCTAATGAAATAAAAAAGGAATATCCAAGCGCAAGTATTTTAAACGATAACAGAATTGTTTTTAACATTAAAGGAAACAATTACAGATTAATTGTAAAGATAAATTACGATTACCAAATGGTTTGGATTCGATTTATTGGAACTCACGCAGAATATGACAAGATTAACGCAAACGAAATTTAAAAAGCTATGGAAATTAAACCTATAAAAACAGATAAAGATTATAATCAAGCACTCGAAAGACTTGAAACAATTTTTGATGCAAAAAAAGGTTCGCCTGAAGGTGACGAACTTGAAGTGCTTGGAATTCTAGTTGACCAATATGAAAATGAACACTTCCCTATCGGACTGCCAGATCCAATTGAAGCAATCAAATTCAGAATGGAACAAATGGGTTATAATCAAACGGATTTAGCCAATATTGTTGGTTTGAAAAGTAGAGCAAGCGAAATACTAAATAAGAAAAGAAAATTAACATTGGAAATGATTCGTCAATTACATGATAGATTGAACATTCCTACTGATGTTTTGATACAAACTTATTAAGAGGCACAATCGCTAACACTTGCTAAAACTCATGGCTAGTTTTTCGTTAAATTGTTCGTTTACTTTTCATAACTTCGGTCGGTCGGTTATTGAAAAAAAGATTTCCATAAGCCGCTACGAGCTCTAGCATCGACCGTTACAAAAAACTTTATTCCTATCGCCATTTTAGTGTGACTATTCGTTTTATTTGCTTAAATCTATAGGATACAATTTTCATCCCATTGATTCACTAAAAAAAATAATTATGTCTAAAACTGATTATTTAATATTGGGTTTCACCGTCTTTTTCATTTGGATTATTCCGAGCCTATTCCTCATTGGGTATGGCTTTAAACTGAATAAGAAAATGACTTGGAAGATTATAGCAACGGGTTTGTTTACACCTTGGGTTGTTGGTTCAATGATTAAAATTTATCTGGATTCCCTTGGCAAAATCACCTTACCATGGTCCTACTTTCTAAAACCCCAAGGATTAGCTGTGTTTGTTCCTGCGAGTATTTGGTGGGGAATTCCTTTCCTTCTGATTGGCTTACTGAGTCGCCAATTAATTCAAAAAAACTTTTTGGGAATACGGTCAGAACGCGGTAAATTTTACTTGTTGATGGGCGTTTTAGCAGGTGCTTTTATAGGAGCCGGTAGAATATTCGTTTCTGTCTTTTGGATCTTTGACGCTATGGTTATAATAGTACCCATTTGGACATTTTATATCAAGGATCTCTTGATTGGATTGTTGATAGGCTGGTTGATCGGTAAAAGAATCGATTCAATTAATAATAAACATAAGCAAAGTAAAACTACTGAGGATTAAGTAGTTTCTATTGTCAATAAGAGAGCGCTTCTCCCCTTCTGGTTTCCCAATCAAAGGGAATGAAATCAGTCGAAACCGGATGGCATTGAATATCCATTTGGGTACATTTAATATCGCCAAAGTAACTTGCCACGGCCGCTTCTGATGCGTCTTTGCCATTGGCTATTTTTACGAGTCCATTAAGCGCCGCCAATTTGGTTGGATCAAAGATAATCCAGTGTCCACCAATATAAGCTTCAAAACAAGCGTGAAAATCGGGAGGATTCAAATGGGAGGCATAGCCGGTAAAATAGCGTGCCGGTATGTCCAATGCCCTGCACAAAGCAATGCCCAGATGGGCAAAGTCCTTGCAAACGCCTGCCTTATGCAGCAAAGTGTCTGTGGCGGATGCGCTAGAATTTGTGAAACCGGTGGTATAGCAAATGTTGGCGAAAATCCAATCCTCAATGGCCAACGCCTTCGAATAGTCATCGGGTAAAAATCCGAATTCCTTAGTGGTAAATTCCATTAATTTATCGGATTCACAATGCCTGCTAGGAGAAATATAGGGCAATACTTCATGATCGAGATTTATAATGGGAATGGAATTCAACAGCGTTTTCTCTTCAATTCGGGCGGGGTTTACGACTACTTGGGCTTTGTAGTTTATTGTAAATGACATCCCTTCTTCAACCTCCATTTTTATGAATCGGGTATCAGAATTGTTTAATGTGAATTCTTCAAACGCAATGGCAGGAGTGATAATTAGGGATTCCTCCATGATTATTTGGTTGGCCGATTGTATCGCCTGAATGTTAAAAAAGAAAGTGGTAGTTGAAAAAACATCGTACGATAACGTACTGTAAACCGTAAACTTCATGCTGTAAAAATAGTCTTTTTAAACGGTACGCTTCGTTATTCCTCCTATTTTTCTTTATGGACAAAGATTCATATTCCGCATTAATTGGGTTATATTTGTGTAATGAAATAAGGGATTATGGAAGAATGTATCTCTGTTTTTGATATGTTAAAAATCAGTGTTGGACCCTCGAGTTCCCATACGCTTGGACCTTGGCGCGCAGCAGAACGTTTTCTCGGCGAACTGCGGAATGAAAATTTAATGCATTCCATCAAAAGGATAAAAGTGGATTTATATGGTTCACTTTCCCTAACTGGAAAAGGACACGCGACTGATTTAGCCATAATGTTGGGTTTGAGCAGCCAAGATCCTGAGTACATACAAATTTCAGCTATACCGGAAATTATTAAATCCATCAAGGATAAAAATGAAATCAATCTTGGAAATGAAATCACCATTCCTTTTCACTTTTTAGAAGACATCCTTTTTAATAAAAACTTCCTTCCTTTCCATGCCAATGCATTGACATTTTCGGCTTATACTTTCGATAAAAAAATCCATTCGACCACTTTCTACTCTATTGGTGGGGGATTTGTCGTAAAAGAAGAACGCAGCAATGCCAAAAAAAAATTGGTTCTAAAATGTGCCTTTCCGTTCCCCATAAACAAAGCCGATGAACTCCTGAATTATACGATTCACGAGAACAAAAAAATTTCGGAAATTGTGTATGAAAACGAAAAATCAATGCGTCCAGAAGATCAAATTCATCAGGAATTAATGCGCATTTGGGATACTATGCTCGAAAGCATTTACACTGGTTGTCATTCCACGGGCATTCTTCCCGGCGGGCTAAATGTGCATCGTAGGGCATTTGACATGCACCAAAACCTTATTGGCTTAGCCAATTATGATTCACCACAAACATGGCTGGAGCAAATACGATTGACGAAAGTTAAGTTTCGCCAAATTCTAAAATGGGTAAATTGTTTTGCCTTGGCTGTTAATGAAGTGAATGCAGCTTTCGGTCGCGTCGTTACGGCGCCAACCAATGGCAGCGCGGGTGTTGTTCCGTCGGTATTACTATATTATTTGGTTATAGAAAATCACCATGCGGGCGAAAAGGAAATCAAACAGTTTTTGTTGGTTGCCAGTGAAATTGGCAGTATTTTCAAAAAAGGCTCCACTATTTCGGCAGCAATGGGAGGTTGTCAGGCAGAAATTGGCGTATCATCCGCAATGGCTGCTGCGGCATTGTGTGAGGTATCGGGTGGTACACCTGCCCAGGTTCTGATGGCTGCCGAAATCGCCATGGAACACCATCTTGGACTGACTTGCGACCCAGTTGGCGGTTTGGTTCAAATTCCTTGTATAGAAAGAAATACCATGGGGGCAATTACGGCAATTAATGCTGCCGAATTGGCCTTGGAAACAGACCCCAAAAATGCAAAAATTCCTCTAGACAAGGTAATTGACACCATGTGGCAAACTGCCAAAGACATGAACAACAAATACAAAGAAACCTCCGAAGGTGGATTAGCGGTTGCTGTGAATGTGGCTGATTGTTAAGAAAATATTCGCTAAAACGAGGGAGATTGCAATTACACCAATTTCAATATTCCGCATTTAAAAGTACTAATCTCTACAATTTTTATATTATTTGATTAATTTTACAGTCCAAAATCGGATTCCGATAGTTATCGGAACTTAAATCTCAAAATTTAAAGGATGTCTGAATCAAAAAAAGATTATAAAAGAATAACCACCAAGTCATTAATCGATATGAAAGCCAATGGCGAGAAAATCTCCATGCTTACCGCTTACGATTATTCGATGGCTAAAATTGTTGACACTGCCGGTGTTGATGTGATATTGGTTGGTGATTCCGCTTCAAATGTTATGGCGGGTCATGAAACCACTTTGCCCATAACCTTGGACCAAATGATTTATCACGCATCGAGTGTGGTTCGTGCCATAAACAGGGCGTTAGTTGTAGTCGATTTGCCTTTTGGAAGTTATCAATCAGACCCGAAAGAAGCCTTGCGTTCTGCCATAAGAATAATG
>JBIKPM010000196.1:0-4632 GCA_044357435.1 Flavobacterium sp.
ATGTTTATCTTTCAACATCTGTTCTATTGCATACCTTTGTTCAAAGGTTAATTGTTTGTGCTTCATAATCCAAATTTTTAACTTTTTGAGGATTATTCCTAATCTTGTATTAGGATAATCCTTTTTTATTAAAAACTTGCATTAACAATTGAATCTAAGAAATGAAAAAAGAATAAAAAAATTGATCCTACCGAACAAAGTCAACCCATGAAATCTTTATCAAACTTGCCAAGGCTTTTGGATAAAAAATTATATTAAGGGTAAAACAAGAGTAATTTAGTTGTCATAATTGTCGGGAATATATCGGGAATTATAAAATTAAATAACCGCTAAATATTTGATTTTTAGCGGTTTATTTTTTTAATTCGTGACCACGGCGGGATTTGAACCCGCACGCCCTTGCGAGCACCAGCCCCTCAAGCTGGCAAGTCTACCGTTTCTCCACGTGGCCTATAAACCAAAAAAGTCATTCGCCATGGCGAACGACTTTTAGTGACCCGACTGGGGCTCGAACCCAGGACCCCATCATTAAAAGTGATGTGCTCTACCGACTGAGCTATCGAGTCAATGCTTCAAGAAAGGAGGTGTAAATTACAAATTTAGTGACCCGACTGGGGCTTCCCTCTAGCTTCGCTATTCGGGATAAACTTCTCGCCGAGACTTTTTGCCTAAAAAATTGTGACCCGACTGGGGCTCGAACCCAGGACCCCATCATTAAAAGTGATGTGCTCTACCGACTGAGCTATCGAGTCAATTCCCTTTCTTGAATGCGGGTGCAAATATAAGGTCTTATTTTTAACTATTCAAAGGTATTTTACTATAAATTTGTCTTTTTTTAACAAACACCTTTAATGCCTTAATCCATAAGGTTTTATTCAAATGAGAAAAATTATTTTATTAGGTTATATGGGTTGTGGCAAGTCTACAATCTCCAGTAGGCTGTCAAAAATTACCGGAATTCCCTTTGTGGACTTGGATAAAAGTATCGAGGAACGAACCAACTTATCAATCAATGAAATTTTTGAACAAAAAGGGGAGCTCTATTTCCGAAAATTGGAACGGGAAATTTTCATCGAATTGTTGCATTCTACAGAAACTCAAATTATCGGATTAGGGGGAGGGACACCTTGTTATGCCAATAACCACGAACTCCTAAAAGGAGCTGATGTTTTGTCCATTTACCTGAAGGCTTCCGTTGAAACGTTAACGAATCGATTGGTTTCCAACAAAAGCAAACGCCCTTTAATTTCGAATAAGAGTGAGGGCGAAATCAAGGAATTTATTGCCAAGCATCTTTTCGAAAGAAGTTTTTATTACAATCAAGCCCAACATATAGTCAGCATCGACGGCAAAACCAAAGAGGAGACCGTTGCGGATATCCTGGAAATCCTAGCTTAAATACGCATAACTATTTCCGTTTTCATCAAAAACAACTTGCACGTGTTCGAGTGAAGAGGTGGAAAGGGAGATGCCCTTAAAGTCCGCTTTTACGGGGTATTTTTTATGGTTGCGGTTTACTAATACCGCCGTTTTGAATTTTTTAAGGGGAACGTCCAGAAAATGCCTCACGGCATAGATCAAGGTTGTTCCTGAACTTAAAACGTCATCAACAAGAACGAGTCCTTTGTTCGTGTATTGCTCTTTTGTCAAAGAAGTGTGTATGGGCAATTCTGGATTTTGTTTGTTCACTTGAACTTCGCAAAGCGACACTTTTAAGGGCGAAATGGTTTTCAGGGCTTCGGTGATTTTTTGGGCAAAAATATACCCGTTGGTGGTAATTCCGGCGATGACAATTTCATCTTCCTCCACAAAGGTTTCATAGATTTGATAGGCGATTCTTTTGATAGTGTGCTCAATTTCTTGATTCGATAAGATAATATTTTGGCTCATTTTTATGTGGATTTTTATTGAGATTTGAAATTTGTTTTAGTGCTGTTGATTTCGCTTTTTATTCCGTTTTTTATTCCGTTTTTTGATTTCCAAAATCATCGATATCTCTACGGTCTTTTTTTGTTGGACGACCCTCACCATTTTTCCGATAATGTTCCTTGGATAATTTCAATAGTTCTAAATGTTCGTAGGCTTCCGCTGGAGTTTCGTTTTTTCGATACACATCCACCAGTTTTGCACCCACACGATTTTCCGGAATGTCCAGTACGGTGATGATTTGCGTGATTTGGTCTTTTCGAAACGTGATTTTATCGGTGGCAAAAACTTCCTTTGATGCTTTGGCAACTTGACCATTTACGGTGATGTGGTTTTTTTTGCAAGCTTCGGTCACCATGTTTCGCGTTTTATAATAACGCACGCACCATAAATATTTGTCTATTCTCATAAATTTTCCAAAATCGAAGTTAAATAGTTTACAAAAATAAATCAAAATTGTATCTTGCGCACTCAAAAATCAGCCATAATGAACAAATTTAAGTTTTATTTTATTGTATTAATTACAACCTTCTCTTTATTTTCCTGTTCAAACAATGATACCACTGCCGAAATTACCCCACCTCGAGACTACACAGCACAATATACCACAGAAATTGCTGATATTGAAACCTACTTAAAAACAAATTTTATAACTGTTATCGATAATCCCGGTTTTACGGATGACCAAGATGTGACGATTTCTAAAATCACGGCTGGAGAAATATCAATTTGGGATCAAACAACCTATCAGCTTAAAAGCCGAGAAGTAAACCTTCATGGCGTTCCCTATAAAGTTTATTATTTAGTTTTAAGACAAGGAGTTGGTCAATCCCCGAGTAATGCGGATGCCGTATTGGCATCCTATAATGGACGTTATTTGCAGAGTACAACAGCTGAAGCTGTCACTACAGTTGCTGCCACTGGATTTGAAGAAGTGAAATTACCCGAACAGTTCTTAAGTTTATTGAGTACTATTAAGGGCTGGGGTGAAATTTTTCCGCAATTTAAAACTGGAAACTATGATGAACATAAAGTGAATAATATTCCTGATGGAACAATTGACTATACTGATTTTGGAGCAGGAGTGATGTTTATTCCTTCTGGATTAGCCTATTATGACTATGGAGCGGGTTCTATTCCTAGTTATGCACCACTAGTATTTAGTTTTAAGTTGTATGAAATTCAAAGGTTAGATTCTGACGGTGATGGCATTTTAAATTATCAAGAGGATTTAAATGCTGATGGTTATATGTATGATTACAGAAATTTAGTTAATTACCCTACTACACCTGCCACAAACCCTGATGATACGGATGGCGATAGTATTCCAGATTTCTTTGATATTGATGACGATGGGGATAATTATACGACAAAGTTGGAATTGAAAAAGCCTAGTGGAACGTATCATACCTTTGAAACTGTACCAAGTTGTTCAGGTCAAACTGCGAAGCGATATTTGACGGCAAATTGCAAACCTCCTTATACAGATTAAAAAAAAATGTCCCGAAATTTTCGGGACATTTTTTTTTGATTATCAACTTTGTAAAGTTTAAAACTTTGACACAAAGCTAAATTTTACTTTCTCTTGATTACTCTTTCCACCGCTGCCTCAATCGCTTGATTGTTCAGCTTGTATTTTTCCATTAATTGTGCTGGTGTTCCGCTTTCGCCAAAGCTATCTTGGACAGCCACAAACTCTTGTGGAGTCGGCGTATTCAAAGCCAAAACTCTGGCCACGCTTTCGCCAAGACCTCCTAGGACATTGTGCTCTTCGGCAGTAACGATACATTTGGTTTTTGCCAATGATTTCAAAATGGCGGCTTCATCCAGTGGTTTGATGGTGTGAATGTTGATCACTTCCGCCGAAATTCCTTTGGCTTCCAATGCCTCAGCAGCGATTAGGGCTTCCCAAACCAAATGTCCGGTAGCCACAATCGTAACATCGCTTCCTTCGTTTAATACAATTGCTTTGCCGATTACGAACGGTTCGTCAGCAGGCATAAAGTTAGGCACCACGGGACGTCCAAAACGCAAATAAACGGGACCGTGATGGTCTGCAATGGCTAAAGTGGCCGCTTTGGTTTGGTTGTAATCGCAAGTGTTGATTACTGTCATTCCAGGCAACATTTTCATTAGTCCAATGTCTTCTAATATTTGGTGAGTCGCGCCATCTTCGCCCAAAGTCAATCCGGCGTGAGAAGCACAAATTTTCACGTTTTTCTCAGAATATGCCACGGATTGGCGGATTTGGTCGTAAACCCTTCCTGTAGAAAAGTTGGCGAAAGTTCCCGTAAAAGGAATTTTTCCACCAATGGTTAATCCTGCCGCGATTCCAATCATGTTGGCCTCAGCAATCCCAATTTGGAAAAAACGCTCTGGATGATTTTTCTTGAAATCGTCAAATTTCAACGAGCCAATTAAGTCAGCACAAAGTGCAACAACGTTTTCATTGGTTTGACCTAGTTCAGTCATTCCTGCCCCGAAACCGGAACGAGTATCTTTACTTCCTGTATTTGTATATTTTTTCATTTTTCTTAATTGAAAGATTAAAAGATTTCAAAATTGATAGATTATGTTTTGAATATAAAATCTGCAATCTAAAACCTGCAATCTGATTTAGTAGTCGCTTTCCCCTCCTGTATTATAGTTTTGTCCCAATGCATTTTCAAGTTGTGCATCGTTAGGTGCCTTTCCATGCCAAGCGTG
>JBIKPM010000025.1:0-13538 GCA_044357435.1 Flavobacterium sp.
GATGCTTTTTCATCATAAGAATTAGGCTCAACAAAAAAGTAATCACATAATTCCCAAAATTCTGAAACGAAGTGAGCTCTTTCTTTTATTAATGAAACTATTTTTTCCAATTTTGTCATTCCGCAGGAATCTATTCCTTTTTCAGCTAAAATAGGAGCGAAGGCTCTTGCCAAATCCGCATTGTCCTTTTTTACCAAATATTGATGGTTGAACCATTTGTTCTTTTCTGGGTCAAATTTAGCTCCAGCCTTGTGAACCCTGCTTAAATCGAAAGCATTTTCCAGTTCTTCCAAGGAGAATAATTCCTTGTCTGTTCCGTCATTCCAGCCTAATAAGGCCAAAAAGTTGATTACCGCTTCCGGAAAAAATCCTTTTTCTCTATAACCAGAAGATTTTTCTCCTGAAATCGGGTCAGTCCAATCTAGCGGAAATACCGGAAAGCCCAATTTATCACCATCCCGTTTGGATAATTTTCCGTTCCCAATAGGTTTCAAAATCAAAGGCAAATGCGCAAATTCCGGTGCTTCCCATCCGAATGCTCTGTATAGTAATACGTGTAATGGCATGGACGGTAACCATTCTTCACCACGAATCACGTGCGAAGTTTCCATTAAATGATCATCCACAATATTGGCCAAATGATAGGTTGGCATTCCATCGCTTTTGAATAAAACTTTGTCATCAAGAAGATTAGTTTCAAACTTTACCTCACCACGAATGATGTCTTGCAAGCGCAAAGTTTCATCAACCGGTGTTTTAAAACGAATGACAAAATCTTCACCAGCATCAATTCTTTTGGCCGTTTCTTCATTGGAAATCACCAAAGAAGTATCTAATTTTTCCCGATTGTGATGGTTGTAAATAAATGTTTTTCCTTGTTCTTCGTGTTCTTTTCTATGAAAATCTAACGCTCCGGCAGTGTCAAAAGCATAATAGGCATTTCCGGAATTGATTAATTCATCGGCATATTGTTTGTATAAATGCTTTCTTTCGGATTGTTTGTAAGGACCAAATTTTTCATTTTTTCCAATGGTTTCGTCCGGCGCTATTCCGAGCCATTCCAAGGTTTCCATAATGTATGCTTCAGCACCTGGAACAAAACGATTTTGATCAGTATCCTCAATTCGAAGAAAGAAAACACCGTTGTTTTTTTTGGCAAACAAATAATTGAAAAGGGCAGTGCGAACTCCCCCAATATGTAAAGGTCCTGTAGGACTTGGTGCAAAACGCACCCGAACTGGCTTAGGCATTTTTGATTGTATTTTTAATTTGGTTTAACACTGAGCTTGTCGAAGTGTGCTGCAAAGATAATTAGAAGTTAGAAGTCAGAAGTTAGAAGTCGGAAGTTTTTAGACAATTAACCTTTAATTTTCCTTTAATCAATTTTTAACACGGATAGAATTTAAAAATGGTTACTTTTATCGGTTATTAAAACAAGTTATAATTTTGGAACAATCAAATTTTATTTATCAAAAGCTGGAGCTTTTCATCAAGAAGTTTTATACCAACGAATTGATTCGTGGAATGATTTTTTTCATCGGTTTGGGTTTATTGTATTTCTTGTTCACACTTTTTGTGGAATATTTTCTTTGGCTCAAGCCAATGGGGAGAACGATATTGTTTTGGGCCTTTATTTTAGTCGAAATTTTCCTTTTGGTGCGTTTTATCGTGTTTCCAATTTTCAAATTGTTCAAATTCCAAAAAGGAATTGACTACAAAGATGCTTCTGCTATCATTGGAAATCACTTCACGGAAGTAAGTGACAAACTGACGAATTTCCTTCAATTGTCGAACGACGAACATCAATCCGAATTGTTATTGGCTTCCATTGAACAAAAGGCAAATTCACTGCAGTTGGTCCCTTTTGGGAATGCCATTAATTTCAAAACCAATGGGAAATATTTGCCCTTGGCAATAATTCCTGTTTTATTATTTGTATTCTTTTATTTGTCAGGCAATAGTACAATACTATCTCAAAGTTTCAATAGGGTAGTGCATTTTAAAGATCAATTTTCGCCCCCAGCCCCATTTCAATTTGTTGTTTTGAATTCTAATTTACAAACTGAACAAAATGAGGATTTCATTATTCGGATAAAAACCGAAGGAAAAATTGTTCCAGAAAATGCCATGATTTTCATTGGTGATGAAAGTTATTTTATGGAAACGACTAAAGCGGGTGAGTTTCGATTTAAAATTGAAAAACCAATTTCCAATGTTTTGTTTCAAGTGAAAGCCAATTCGGTTTCCTCACCAGAGTATGAGTTGAATGTAATTATGGTTCCTTCAATAGCTAATTTTGAAATGCTCTTGAATTTCCCACCATACCTGAATAAAAAGCCTGAAATTATAAAAGGTAACGGAAATGCGATTCTTCCCGAGGGAACCCTTGTCACTTGGAAAATCAATACTCAAGCCACTCAAAGCATAAATTGGACTGATTTAACTTCTAATTTTCCATTTTCAAAGACAGAAAATGACTTTATGTTGTCTAAATATATCTCGCAAAACACAGCATATCAAATTCTTACTTCGAATGCTAAGGTAAAAAACCACGAGAAATTGAATTATCAGATTTCTGTGATTAAAGACCAGTTCCCAGTCATCAATGTAAATAATACCCCAGATAGTTTAAAAGTCGACAAAAACTATGTTTTGGGTCAAATTTCGGATGATTATGGACTATCAAAACTTCACGTTGTTTATTATCCCAAAAACAAACCAGAATCTGTTAGACGTGGAACAATTGCTGTAAAGTCAAATCTGTACGATCAGTTTATTTTTGCTTTTCCAAGTTCTCTTCCGGTGGAGCAAGGAGTTTCGTACGAATATTATTTTGAGGTTTTTGACAACGATGCCATCCATAATTTCAAAAGCACCAAGTCTTCTGTTTTTTCTAATCGTATTGCAACTGACGAAGAAAAAGAAGACCAAGATTTACAGCAGCAAAATGACAACATCATTAGTTTAGAAAAATCGTTGAAAAATCAAGACAAGCAAATTTCGGAACTGGATAAATTGCAAAAATCCGGAAGGGAAAAAGAAAATCTTGAATTTAAAGACCAACAAAAAATCAATGATTTCATTAAACGTCAAAATCAACAGGATAAAATGATGAAAGAATTTGCCGAAAAAATGAAAGATAATCTTGACAAATCTAAAACGGAAAAAAAAGACGAATTCAAAGAAGAACTCCAAAAAAGATTGGAGAATACAGACAAGGATTTTGAAAAGAACAAAAAATTGTTGGATGAATTAAAAGAACTGAATGATAAAATTAAGCAAGAAGACTTGATGGACAAAATGGACAAATTCAAGCAAAATGCAAAAAACCAAACTAAAAGTTTAGAACAATTAGTGGAATTGACCAAGAAATATTATGTTCAGAAAAAAGCAGAACAATTAAAAGACAAATTGGATAAACTTTCTAAAAAGCAAGAAGATTTATCGAATAAGGAAATGGAAAACAACTCCGAAAAGCAAGAAGAAATCAATAAGGAATTTGACAAGATTCAAGAAGATTTAAAAGATTTGGATAAAGAAAATAAGGAACTCAAAAAACCTTTGGATATTTCTATAGACAAAGAACAGGAAAAAAGCATCGATGAAGACTTAAAAAAGGCTTCGGATGAATTGCAAAAAAGTAATAAAGAAAAAGCAAAGCCGAAACAAAAAAGTGCGGCCAAGAAAATGAACCAGATGTCCCAAAAAATGGAGCAGGGAATGGAACAAGGTGAAATGGAGCAATTGGAAGAAGATGTGGCCATGTTACGCCAGATTCTTGATAATTTACTCGCTTTTTCTTTTACACAGGAAAATGTTATGGCTAAGTTTAAGAGCATAAGTATTGGCTCCCCAACTTTTAATAAGAATTTAAAAAATCAACAGGATTTAAAACTCCAATTCAAGCACATTGACGATAGCTTGTTTGCCATGTCTTTGCGAAACCCAAAAATAGGTGAAAACATAACAAAGGAAATAGGGAATGCTCTTTATAATATGGATAAAGCTTTGGAGACATTGGCAGATGCGCAAGTTCCAAAAGGAGTTTCACATCAACAATATACAGTTTCTTCGGCAAATAAATTAGCTGATTTTTTAAGTGATATACTAAACAATATGCAAATGTCAATGTCCGGTGAAGGTCCTGGAAAACCAAAACCGGGTCAAGGTGAGGGCATGCAATTGCCGGATATTATAAAAAAACAGGATGGCTTGGGAGAAAAGATGAAGGATGGCATTAAGAAAGGTCAAAAACCGGGCGAAGGGAAAGACGGAAAAAAAGGAAAAGAACCCGGAAAAACGGGATCCGATGGTCAAAAAGGAGAAAACGGTGAAGATGGAGAAGGAGATGCCAAAGCTATCATGGAAATATACAAAGAGCAGAAGCAACTTCGCGAAGCTTTACAAAATGAATTAGATAAAAAAGGCTTATGGGGCATTGGTCAGAATACTTTGGAGCAAATGAAGCAAATAGAAAAGCAATTGTTAAACAAAGGATTTAAGAATGAAACGTTGCAAAAGATATTGAATGTAAAGCAAGAATTGTTAAAGTTGAATACTGCGTTACAGCAACAAGGGCAAGAAAACAAACGTCAATCACAAACCAATAAAAAGGAGTTTTCTAACCAGTCAAAACCCCTGCCGTCAGCGTTATTGGATTACTTGAACAGTATTGAAATATTAAATAGACAATCCTTACCTTTGCGCACAAATTTTAATCAAAAAGTCCAAGACTATTTTAATCAAAAATGATCAATTTTAATTACGAAACCGATTTTGCCCTAGAGAACGAAGATGCTTTAGCGATTTGGATTACAAATGTAATTGCATCGGAGAACAAGAAAGAAGGGGAGATTAACTACATTTTTTGTGACGACGAGTATCTACACAAAATCAACTTAGAGCATCTAGGTCACGATACCCTAACCGACATCATTAGTTTTGACTATACTATCGGAAATGAATTGCATGGAGACATTTTCATCTCTGTCGAAAGAGTAAAAGACAATGCGGTTGATTTTAATGTTTCTTTTGATGAAGAGCTTAAGCGCGTTATGGTTCATGGACTTTTGCACTACTGTGGCTATAAAGATAAATCGGAAGCGGATGAGTTGTTAATGAGAAATAAAGAAGATGAAAAATTAGCTATGTTTCACGTGGAACAATAAACTATTTCAGATTTCAGATTTTGCCGAATTGTGTAAACATTTGATTTCATTTTTATTTAAATCAAAAGCGTTAATCTGAAATCAAATGTTTCAAGTGTAACAAATATATTAAACAATGGTTTAGATTTTAGCACGAATCTAAAACCTAAAATCTAAAATATAAAATGGAATGTTTCTAGAAGAGTATGATGTAATTGTTGTTGGGGCGGGTCACGCTGGTTGTGAGGCTGCTGCTGCTGCCGCTAATCTGGGTTCTCAAACCTTATTGGTTACAATGAGTTTGCAAAACATTGCGCAAATGTCTTGTAATCCTGCTATGGGGGGAATCGCAAAAGGGCAAATTGTTCGTGAGATTGATGCGCTTGGCGGATATTCCGGAATAATTTCAGACAAGACTGCGATTCAATTCAAGATGCTAAATAAATCAAAAGGGCCGGCAATGTGGTCGCCAAGAGTTCAAAGCGACCGAATGCGTTTTGCAGAAGAATGGAGATTGATGCTTGAAGTAACCCCTAACCTTGATTTTTACCAAGAAATGGTCAAAGGATTGATTATTGAAAACGGTAGAATTAGAGGTATAAGAACTTCGCTTGGAATCGAAATTAAAGCAAAATCGGTTGTTTTAACCAATGGAACTTTCCTGAATGGATTGATCCATATTGGCGAAAAGCAATTTGGAGGAGGAAGAGCAGGTGAAAGTGCCGCTTACGGAATTACCGAAGATTTAGTTAATGCAGGTTTTCAATCGGGAAGAATGAAGACGGGAACACCACCACGAGTGGATGGTCGCTCTTTGGATTATTCTAAAATGAATGAAGAAAAAGGAGACGCCAAGCCAGATAAATTTTCTTATTCGGATGTAACCGCGCCCCTGGTTCATCAAAAATCGTGTCACATGACGTATACTTCTCTTGGTGTTCATGATATTTTGAGGGGAGGTTTTGACCGTTCACCAATGTTTAACGGAAGAATTCAATCTCTTGGACCAAGGTATTGTCCGTCTATCGAAGACAAGATTAATCGTTTTGCCGACAAAGAAAGACACCAGTTGTTTATAGAGCCAGAAGGCTGGAACACATGTGAAGTTTATGTCAATGGCTTTTCCACATCGCTTCCAGAAGACATTCAATTTAAAGCATTGCGTTCTGTAGTTGGTTTTGAAAACGTGAAGTTTTTCCGCCCTGGATACGCTATTGAGTATGATTATTTTCCGCCCACGCAATTAAAACACACTTTAGAAACGAAGTTAGTCGATGGATTGTATTTCGCTGGACAAATAAACGGGACTACGGGATATGAAGAAGCGGCTTCGCAAGGATTGATGGCTGGAATAAATGCAGCCTTAAAGGTTCAAGAAAGAGCGCCACTTATTTTAAAAAGAGATGAAGCTTATATCGGGGTTTTAATTGACGATTTAATTACCAAAGGAACTGAAGAACCTTACCGAATGTTTACTTCTCGCGCGGAATTCAGAACTTTATTGCGTCAGGATAACGCCGATTTCAGATTAACGCCAATGTCTTATGAAATTGGACTGGCTTCCGAGGCCCGTTTGCGTCGAATGGAACACAAATTGAATGAATCCGAAAAAATGGTTGCCTTCTTCAAAGAAACTAGTGTGACTATGGCTGAAGCAAACCCAATCTTGGAATCAAAAGATACTGCTTTAATTACGCAAGGCGACAAAATGTTTAAAGTGTTTTCTCGCCCTCAAATTGATTTGGAAGACATTATTAAATTCGAAAAAGTTGCAGCTTATGTTGCAGAAAACAAATTGGATCAAGAAATCTTGGAACAAGCTGAAATCCAAGTGAAGTATTCAGGTTACATCGAAAAGGAAAGAAATAATGCTAATAAACTGACCCGTTTAGAAGATGTAAAAATCCCGGAAAATTTCGATTATAACAAGATAAAATCAATGTCTATTGAAGCCAAGCAAAAGTTAAGCAAGATTCGTCCTGTGACGATTTCTCAAGCTTCAAGGATTAGCGGCGTTTCTCCGAGCGATGTTTCCGTATTGTTGATTTATATGGGAAGGTAAGATTTAAGATTGCTGATCTATGATTAACGATTTTTGATTGAAATATGAAATCAAAATCGTTAATCAACAATTTAAATCATTTTGTTCCACGTGAAACTATATTAAAAAATTTAAAAATAATCCTTTGGTAACAGTTCTAAACTGAGTACTAATAACTGACCCCTGAAGACTAAAAATGGACATTTCAAACAAAAAACATTTTCTTACCGTAAAAGATTATTCTGTTTCTAAAGAAACTTTCGATTTGTATCATGACGAAACTTTGGATATGTTAATCACGTTTCCACAACCCGGTTTGGATAATTTAGGCAAGTATTACGAAAGTGAGGATTATATTTCCCATACCGACAACAAACGTTCTTTGTTTGAAAAACTTTATCATTTTATAAAAAACATTGCTCTAAAAAACAAACTCCATTTGATAAACACGCTTCAACCCAATAAGGGTAGAATTCTAGATATTGGTGCCGGAACAGGAGATTTCTTGTCGGTTGCAAAAAAGGATGGTTGGCAAACAATAGGAGTGGAGCCAAGCACTAAAGCAAAATCAATTGCAATAAATAAAGGAGTATCGTTTGTAGAATTGACAACTGAATTAGAAAATAATTCTTTTGACGTGATTTCGATGTGGCATGTTTTAGAACACGTTCCAGATTTAGAAAAACAAATTAAAGAATTGAAACGATTATTGAAACCAAAGGGGACTTTGATTATTGCTGTTCCCAATTTCAAATCTTTCGATGCAAAACATTACGGTAAATTTTGGGCGGCCTTTGATGTACCCATTCACTTTTGGCATTTTTCCAAAACGGCTATAAAATTGCTTTTTGAAAAAGAAAAGATGAAATTGGAAAAAGTACTTCCAATGAAATTTGATTCTTTTTACGTGAGCCTTCTTTCAGAAAAATACAAATCAGGAAAAATGAATTTCATGAAAGCTTTTTTTATTGGATCGCTGTCCAATTGGAAGGCAAGGAATAGTTTTGAACATTCTTCTCACATTTATATCATTAGAAACGATCTGAATTGATTTTAACTACGTTTAAGCGTGCTTTATGATGCGGTTGAACAGTTGAACGGTTTTTTTTGAAAATGCGCCGTATTCAAAAGCTATCGCATCCGGTTTTGATAGCTATAATTGATAAAATAATTAATTTTAATAGCAAAAAACAATACAATAAATAGTTGCGCATTTTTCTTTCTTTAGGATAATGCAGATTAATTTTTTATATTTTTGTTGCAAATTCTTAAAAATCAGAAAAAACACAAAATGAAAAAAATAGCAGTAATTATCGCAATGACAATTTCTCTTGTTGCCTGTAATAAATCAGCAGAAGTAAAGGAAATAAAAACGGCTTATGTTGACACGTCAGTTTTGATGAAACAATATACTGAAGCAAATGACCTTGAGGCTAAATATAAAGCGAAAGCAGAAGATAAAGGAAAACAACTGGAATTCGAGATAAATCGTTTCAAACAAGATGCCGCTAGTTTTCAAAGTCAGGCACAAGCAAATGGTCAAGCTTGGGCGCAGCAAAAAGGTGCTGAATTACAAAGAAGAGAGCAACAACTGGGTCAGGCACAACAAGCACTTTCGCAAGAGTTACAACAAGAAAGCTCGGTTGAAATGGATAGTTTGGTAGTAAAAGTGAAAAAATTAATCAAGGATTATGGCAAAGAAAAAGGCTATGCCTATATTTACGGCAGCGGTGATGCCGCAACCATTTTATACGCTGAAGAAAAGTATGACATTACTAAAGACATTATTAAATTGTTAAATGACAAATACAAATCTTCGGTAAAAACGGAAGAAAAGAAAGAAACAAAAAAATAAAGACACTATCCGGAAAGTAAATTTTTCTATCCCAATTTACAAAAAAGCCTTCAATTCACAATAATGATTGAAGGCTTTTTATATGGATAATGACTAATTTTTAATACAACTTGCCCGTGAAATAGTTTAATAACCTCTAAGCAATCCTCGTTTGCTAATTTTAATTTAACATTAGGTTTATTTTATGTAAAATAGTTTAAGATTTAATAAACTTAAGTTAACATCCCCCTGCTTTTTAGATTATAATTTTGCTTACTGATAACTTTTACAGTTTATGAATCAAATATTATAACATGAAATTATTTTACACACTTACTTTATTTGTCTTTTCTCATCTAATTTATTGCCAAACATCCATTTTAAAAGGAACCATCATTGATGATGCAACTGGGAAAACCATGCCTGGGGTTGATGTTAATGTTAGTAATACTAAATTTTATGCCTCTTCTGATTTTGACGGAAATTTCATCATTAGAGATTTGCCGGTAGGCACTTATGAAGTTCAATTTTCTACAAGTTCCTATAAGTCTAAAATAATTTCCGAGGTAGTTGTAAAAGCAAATGATGCAACTACCTTAACAGTGTCTTTAGAAGAAAGTAAAAATGAATTGAAAGAAGTTGTTATAACAAGGACAAGAGCAAAAGTGGAGTCCGTAAAATCATTACTGCTTCAGCAAAAAAACAGCGCTAGTGTTTCGGATGGTTTATCGGCAGAATCCATAAAAAGAACACCAGACAAAAACACTTCCGATGTTTTAAAAAGAATCAGTGGAGCCAGTATCCAAGACAATAAGTTTGTAATTATTAGAGGATTAAATGATAGGTACAATGCAGCAGTGTTAAATGGTGCACCATTACCTAGTTCAGAACCCGATAGAAAAGCGTTTTCTTTTGACATTTTCCCATCTAATATGTTGGATAATTTGATTATCACCAAAACAGCTACTCCAGATTTACCTGGTGAGTTTGCGGGAGGAGTAGTTCAAATTAATACAAAATCGGTTCCAGACAAAAATTTTCAGACTATTTCTATTGGTTCAGGGTACAATACAATTACCACCTTCAAGAAACAAAGAACTTACAAAGGCAGTGGGACTGATTTCTTGGGTTTTGATAGTGGTACTCGTGATTTTCCGTCATCGTACCCAGCAAGCGCAGAAGTTTTTAATAAATTGCCTGAACTAGACAAGTCAAATATTGCTAAAGATTTTAACTACGATTGGAGTATCAATGATGCCCGTTTTAAACCCAATTCAAGTATTCAATATTCTCGAGGTCACCATTTCGATTTTAATGAAAAAGTTTTTGGGATAATGTTCTCGCTGACTCACAATATTACGAATAACTATAACGATGTTTCAATATTGGACTACGAAGGAGCTAGGGTTCTTAATTCAAAATATGACGATAAAAGCTACACAGAGCAAGTTTTGACTGCTGCTTTGGCCAATTTTTCGTTAAAATTAAATGCCAATAACAACCTAAGTTTCAAAAATATTTACAGCATCAATTCAACTGATATCACTAGAGAAAGATATGGAAAAAGTCAAGTAAACGAAGATGCTGTCATTGCTTCTGATGTAAGATGGTTTACAAGTAACAAAATATATTCGGGCCAGTTAAATGGAGATCATTATTTTACTGCTCCTAAAATCAAATTAAATTGGACTGGTTTTTACAGTGACATCACTAGATCTGTTCCTAATTTGCGAAGAAATGCTTATTCGATCGCAAACCCGAATAGCTCAGACCCAAATGATCGCAAACCTATTGCATTAATAGGAGGTTCTTCGGCGAGTACTGATAATGCAGGATTAATGTTTTTTTCGGAAAATAAAGAAAGTATAAAAGGAGCTAAATTAGATTTGTCTAGAAAGTTCAATATTGGTCAAGAGTTTATAAATGAGGCTAAGATTGGCGGTATCACACAAACAAGAGATAGAGCTTTTTATTCTCGTCAAATATTTTTTATAAAAGCATTAAATAATTTTGATGAATCACTTACTTCGCTACCCAATGAAACCATATTCTCGCAAGAAAATTTGGGAATTATTTCGCCAACAAAACAAGGTTTTAGATTATACGATTTTACAAAACCTAATAATACTTATACAGCGGGTTCTGTATTGAACGCAACTTATGTTATGTTGGACAACAAGTATAAAAATTTTAGATTAGTTTGGGGAGCTCGTTTGGAAAATTTTGTTCAAACGCTTTTTTCGGAAGATATAGTAGGTAAACCACCCGTAGAGATAGATAGAAAACAAAATGATTTTTTACCTTCTGCAAACTTAATTTTTTCGATAAATAAAAAACAAAATTTAAGATTGAGTTTTTCTAAAACTCTCAACAGACCTGAGTTCAGAGAATTAGCTCCTTTTGGTTTTGATGATTTTACAACCCAATTTTTTACCCAAGGAAATCCAAATTTGAAGATAGCTAATGTTAACAATTATGATTTCCGTTATGAATCATTTCCTGGAAACGGGCAATTGTTTTCGTTTTCTTATTTTAGAAAAGATTTTACAAATCCGATTGAAATTCAATTACAATCAGCCAATAACTTTGTTCTTTATAAGAATGCAAAAACAGGCAAGAGCAGTGGAATTGAACTTGAATTTAGAACCTTATTGAGTTCCTTATTTAAAATTGAAAACACTAGATTTTTTGATGATGTCACCCTTTTTTCTAACATAGCCATTATAAAATCTAACGTCGTAGATTTTCCTGAAATTGTTGTTGATGCTAGTGCGCCTGGAGGAAAAAGAGAGATTCCTTATGCTGATAGACCTTTGCAAGGACAATCGCCTTATGTTATTAATGCAGGGTTACAATATATGAATGCCGATAATGGTTGGATTTTTTCAGCTAATTTGAACAGAGCAGGGAATAGGCTTTACATAGGTGCAGCACCAGGCGAACCCGCTATTTGGGAAAAAGCAAGAACTTTCCTTGACATGCAAGTTGCAAAAAATCTAATGAATAACAAGATAGAATTAAAATTGAATGTTCAAAACATTTTGGCTCAGGATTTGATTTTTTATTATCAAAATGATGATAAATATGTTGATCAACGTTTTGGTGTATTTGAAAGTTTTGCAAATATGGTTTTTACGGGCGACAGCGAGTACAAAAATGGCTATTCACCAGAATCTGATGATCCTCGTTGGATCACAAAATTTGGCAGATCATTGTCTTTCTCATTCACTTATAATTTCTAGAAAATAGATACAATACAATAGCTGATTAATTTTCTACTCATTCATCTATTTAGCAAAAAGGATCTTCGGAGCCTTTTTGCGTTTTGAAAAAACCCGTCTTTCTTTAAAATTTTTAATGTAGCTCTCCAAAAACTAAATTTAATTCCAATCCCCATTTAAAATCTCTTAACGTAATGTTAATCTATTATTAATAAAGGCGATACACTAATTTAACATACCTATTATACATTTGCCCTGTTTAATAAACTAAAACACTAAACAATGAAAAAATTTTATTTGATTGCATTATTCGCACTCGTTTGCAATTTTGCATTTGCTCAGATTGAGCAAGTCTCTTATCGAGGTGCATTTGCACCAGCTCCAGCTGCAATGTGGACAGATTTATGGACCAATTGGGATCCAAAGAATACTGCCTACACTGACGAAGCTACAGTAGTAAATGTTACTACTGACATTACCGCAAACACAACATGGGTTGCGGGTAAAACCTACAAATTGACGGGTTTAATTTATGTAAGAAACAACGCTGTTTTAACAATTGAACCAGGGGTTGTTGTTAAAGGTGTTTATGTTTCAACAGGTACAGCTTTAGTTATTACTAAAGGGGCTAAATTGAATGCTATTGGTACTGCTGGTGCGCCAATCGTTTTTACATCTAATAATGCAGCTGGTTCAAGAAATGCTGGAGACTGGGGTGGTGTTGTATTACTAGGTAAGGCACGTTATTCTCTAACTACTTCAGCGAATACTGGAATTGCTAACATCGAAGGGATTACTGCTTCTGTAAATACAGAATATGGTGGTGGAACTAGTCCAGACGATAATGATAACTCAGGTACATTGAAGTATGTAAGAATCGAGTTTGGTGGTTTTGTATTTTCAAACAACAACGAAATCAATGGTTTAACTATGGGTGCTGTTGGTAGAGGAACCACTATTGATTATGTTCAAACTTCATACACTAATGACGATTCATTCGAATGGTTTGGTGGTGCAGTAAACTGTAAACACCTTGTGGCTTACAGAGGTTTAGATGATGATTTTGATACAGATAACGGATACAAAGGTGCTGTACAGTTTGCATTGGGTATCAAAGACCCTACTATTGCGGATAACCCAGTAGTTTCAAATTCTGAAGGTTTCGAATCTGATAATAATAATAGTAATTCTAATGCTGGAGTTACTGTAGAATCAGGTTGGGATAATACTTCTGCTATTTTCTCTAACGTTACATTAATAGGACCATCAGGAAGAACAGGTGTTACTGTTGCTGC
>JBIKPM010000197.1:0-4603 GCA_044357435.1 Flavobacterium sp.
CTTTCGCAATGACAGGTTGGAGAATTGGATATATTGGCGGACCTGAATTCATCGCAAAAGCCTGTACAAAAATACAAGGACAAGTAACTTCAGGAGCAAATTCAATCGCACAGCGTGCCACAATTACTGCCGTAGATGCTGATCCAAGCGTACTTCACGAAATGGTTGCTGCTTTCAAAAGCCGTAGAGATTTAGTTGTAGGATTACTTCAAGACATTCCTGGAATCAAAATTAACGTTCCAGAAGGTGCATTTTACGTTTTTCCAGACGTTTCTTCTTTCTTCGGAAAAACATTAAAAGGAACATTCATTAAAGACGCCAACGATTTCTCGATGTATCTTTTGGGCGAAGCCAATGTAGCAACTGTAACAGGTGACGCTTTTGGTAATCCAGATTGCATCCGTTTTTCTTACGCAACCAGCGAAGATTTATTGACTGAAGCATTAAGAAGAATTAAAGCGGCTGTCGCATAATTTTAAAATAATTCCAAGTTTAAGGTTTCAAGTTTAAAAGTAATTTTAAATTTGGAACCTTATATTTTTAACCATAAAATCAAAATCTATGAAAGCATACGTATTTCCTGGTCAAGGAGCACAATTCACCGGAATGGGCAAAGACTTATATGAAAACTCCCAATTAGCAAAATCATATTTCGAAAAAGCCAATGAAATCTTGGGTTTCCGCATCACGGACATTATGTTTGAAGGTACAGCCGAGGAATTAAAAGAAACAAAAGTTACACAACCAGCGATTTTCTTGCACTCGGTGATTTTGGCCAAAACCTTGGAAGATTTCAAACCAGAAATGGTGGCGGGACATTCTTTAGGCGAATTTTCGGCCTTGGTTGCCAATGGTGTTTTGTCGTTTGAAGACGGATTACGATTGGTTTCACAGCGAGCTTTGGCAATGCAAAAAGCCTGCGAAATCAAACCTTCGACAATGGCGGCAGTTTTAGGATTAGCCGACAATATTGTAGAAGAAGTTTGCGCATCAATAGACGGAATCGTCGTAGCGGCAAATTACAACTGTCCTGGTCAATTAGTGATTTCAGGAGAAACTTCGGCAGTAGAAAAAGCCTGTGAAGCAATGAAGGAAGCTGGAGCAAAAAGAGCTTTACTTTTACCTGTTGGTGGTGGTTTTCACTCACCAATGATGGAGCCAGCTCGTGAAGAATTGGCAGCGGCTATTGAAGCAACAACTTTCTCCACTCCCATTTGTCCGGTGTATCAAAACGTAACGGCATCTGCGGTTTCTGATCCGGCCGAAATCAAGAAAAACTTAATCATACAGTTGACTGCTCCTGTAAAATGGACACAATCCGTACAACAAATGATTTCCGATGGTGCGACTTTGTTTACTGAAGTGGGTCCAGGAAAAGTATTGGCTGGTTTAATTGGAAAAATCGACAGAGAAGCGGTGACGGCTAACGCTTAAAATTAGTGGTCAGTGGTCAGGTTTTAATGATCAGTGTGTTATAAATAGAATCCTCATAAACCTAAGGTTTGTGGGGATTTTTTTTCGAATATTCTTCGCTTCCTCACAATGATTATTGATAATTCCAGTAATCAAATAATTCTGATTCTTATTTATTCTTGCTATTTGTCACGCTGGAAGCGTCTAAATCATGTTGCTCTCGTTTGTTGAGACGCTTCGAGCGTGACAATTGAAATAGTAATATACAATAAGTATAAATGCAAAAAATCCTAAACTATCAACTCGATAATTTAGGATTCTATTTTACTAAACACAAAAAAACTGAACACTGGTTACTAGCTCCTGACTTTCTGTTCCCATTTCCAGGCGCTTTCCATCGCTTCATCTAATGTAGATTGCGCTTTCCATCCCAAAAGGTTGTTCGCTTTATCGGTATTGGCGTAGGCCGAGGTTATATCTCCTTCTCTGCGGGCCACGATTTTATAAGGCAATTTTTTGCCACTTACTTTCTCGAAAGCATGAATCACTTCCAGAACAGAGCTTCCGGTTCCAGTTCCCAAATTAAAGGTTTCAACTTTTGCCAAATTCTTTTTATCTAATAGTCGTTTCAATGCAATGACGTGGGCTTTGGCCAAATCGACCACGTGAATGTAATCGCGAATGCAAGTTCCGTCAGGAGTTGGATAATCGTCTCCGTAAACCGACAATTCGGCACGTAAACCCAATCCGGTTTGGGTAATAAACGGCACTAAATTTTGTGGAACTCCCAAGGGTAATTCCCCAATTTCCGCCGAAGGATGCGCTCCAATCGGATTGAAATAACGCAACAAAATCGCGTTAATATTGGTTACTTTGGCAGTATCTGTTATAATTTCTTCGCCAATTTGTTTGGTATTCCCATAAGGTGACATCGCCGTTTGAATGGATGCATCTTCGGTAATTGGCATTTTTTCGGCTTGACCGTAAACTGTGCAAGACGAACTAAAAATGAAGTTGGCCTCGGGTTGTTGTTGCAATTCTTGAAGCAAATAAATTAAAGTATTCAGGTTGTTTTCATAATACAACAATGGATTTCCGACGCTTTCGCCAACCGCTTTTGAAGCTGCAAAATGGATTACGCCAGAGATATCGCGATGTCTTTTGAAGAAATCCTGCACTTTTTCTTTGTCGCGTAGATCCAACTTTTCGAAAGCGGTATTGATTCCCGTAATATTGGCAATTCCGTCCAAAACATTCAACGATGTATTCGAAAGATTGTCAATAATGATTACTTCAAAACCCTGATTTTGCAATTCAACCACAGTGTGCGAACCGATAAAACCCAAACCTCCTGTTACTAGTATTTTCATTTTTATTTTATTGTACAGACTCAATTCATCGCGTCTCTAGGGAAATTATTTTAAAAATTCTAAAACGCTATCGGTAATAAATTTGATTTGCTCATCTTCCAATTCAGTGTGCATTGGCAAGGAAATCACTTCTTTTACCAATTGATTGGTCACCGGAAAATCTTCTTCTTTATATCTTGAATCCAAATACGCTTTTTGTGAATGCAACGGAATTGGATAATAAATTGCACAAGGAATCCCTTTATTCAATAAATGTTGCATCAAACCGTCTCTATCGGCGTTGATAATTCGTAACGTATATTGATGAAAAACGTGGCAATCACATATCTCGCAAATGCTGGGTGCGATTATATTTTTGTGTCCTTCAAAAGCTGCCGTGTATTTTCGGGCAGCATTTTGACGAGCTATGTTGTATTCGTCCAACAAAGGCAATTTAGCATTCAAAACCGCAGCTTGAATACTGTCTAATCTTGAATTTACGCCCACCACATCGTGATGATAACGCTCATACATTCCGTGGTTTACGATTCCCCGAATTTTGTGCGCCAAAGCATCATCATTGGTAAAAACAGCTCCACCATCACCATAACATCCCAAATTTTTAGAAGGAAAAAATGAGGTTGCCCCAACGTGACCAATGGTTCCTGCCTTCTTTTTTGTTCCGTCCGAAAACTTGCAATTGGCTCCAATAGCTTGTGCATTATCTTCAATAACATAAAGATTGTGTGCTGCCGCAATAGCCATAATCGCCTCCATATTAGCAGCACGACCAAACAAATGCACCGGAACAATGGCTTTAGTTTTTGGTGTAATCGCCTTTTTGATTCCTTCAATAGAGATATTCATATTGTGCAAATCCACATCCACCAAAACCGGCGTGAGTTGCAATAAAGCAATCACCTCAACGGTTGCGGCAAAGGTAAAGTCGGCAGTGATAACTTCATCGCCAGGTTTTAAATCCAATCCCATCATGGCAACTTGCAAAGCATCGGTTCCGTTTGCACAAGGAATTACGTGTTTTACACCGAGATATTCTTCAAGATTTTTTTGGAATTGTTGAACTTGTGGTCCATTAATGTAAGCATTGGTATTGAGAACTTCTTGGATTGAAGTATTTACGGTGTCTTTTATTTTTTCATATTGACTTTTCAAGTCAACCATTTGGATTTTTCTCATTTAACCTTTTGTTTAAATTTGCTAAAACACAATCCCAATAACTATCGGGACGCAAAGTTTTAAATTTGGAACAAAAATAGGGATTTTAGCAGAATGATTTTATAGATAATTAAAAGAAAACGTATTTTAGCACCAGAAATTTTTTGATATGCTTTTCCTATACAATCTAATTGTTCAAATTGCTGATTTTTTACTAAAAATCGTCGCCATATTCATTCCAAAAATTAAACTTTTTGTGGATGGTCGAAAGCCGGTTTTTGAAATTTTAGCAAGCAAAATCAGCTCAAACGACAAAACTATTTGGTTTCACGCCGCTTCCCTTGGCGAATACGAACAAGGGTTGCCCGTTATTGAGAAAATAAAAGAAAAATTTCCTAATCATAAAATCATAGTGACTTTTTTCTCGCCATCCGGTTACGAAGTCAGAAAAAACAATACAATTTCCGACATTACGGCGTATTTGCCTTTGGACACCAAAAAGAATGCTAAACATTTTTTGTCATTGGTTCATCCTGAAATGGTTTTTTTTATCAAATATGAATATTGGCCGAATTATTTGAACGAATTGAAAAAACTAGAAACTCCAACGTATTTAATTTCCGGAATTTTCAGAAAAAACCAATTGTTTTTTAAATGGTACGGCG
>JBIKPM010000026.1:0-13376 GCA_044357435.1 Flavobacterium sp.
GGTCCGGAATCTTCAGGAAAAACAACCTTGACTTTGCACGCTATTGCCGAAGCCCAAAAAGCCGGAGGAATCGCGGCTTTTATAGATGCAGAACACGCTTTTGATAGAAATTATGCCGAAAAATTAGGCGTTGACATCGAAAACTTAATCATATCACAACCGGACAACGGAGAACAAGCTTTGGAAATTGCCGAGAACTTGATTCGTTCAGGTGCCATTGACATTGTCGTGATTGACTCGGTTGCTGCTTTGACTCCAAAAAGTGAAATCGAAGGCGAAATGGGGGATTCTAAAATGGGATTACACGCTCGTTTGATGTCTCAAGCTTTGAGGAAACTAACAGGAACGATTAGCAAAACAAATTGTACCGTTTTCTTCATCAACCAGTTGAGAGAGAAAATTGGTGTAATGTTCGGAAATCCGGAAACTACAACGGGTGGAAATGCGTTGAAGTTTTATGCTTCGGTTCGTTTGGATATTCGTCGTTCTACTCAAATTAAAGATGGCGATAACGTTCTTGGAAACAGAACCAAAGTGAAAGTGGTAAAAAACAAAGTCGCTCCGCCATTTAAAGTTGCCGAATTTGATATTATGTACGGCGAAGGAATTTCGAAAACAGGTGAAATCTTAGATTTAGCCGTTGAATTTGAAATCATCAAAAAAGCGGGTTCTTGGTTCAGTTATGGCGAAACCAAATTAGGACAAGGTCGTGATGCGGTGAAAGCTTTAATAAAAGACAATCCTGAACTAGCCGACGAATTAGAAGCTAAAATCAAGGCTTTGATAAAAGAAAAAAATGCTTAAAATCAGAAAAGAGTCTCCAATGTGAGGCTCTTTTTTTTGTGATAGACTAAATTCTACTCCACTTGTCACGCTGGAAGCGTCTCAATTATGTTGCTCTATTGTGTTAGACGCTTCCAGCGGGACAAATAGCAAGAATTATTTTGTATCAACTATAAAAGGTTTGGACAATTAGCTAGTTCTTCTTTTGAAATGCTAGTAATTGTTCGTGAATTTCATTCCAAGCTTGGTCTTTAAGATTATTCTTGTCAGCCATTGTTTTTCCTTTGGTTTCAATAAATGGCAGTATTTTTACTCTTAAAAGCCCTGGATTTCCACTAAAAATGGTATAGGAATACCGTTTTTTATTGTCCCCAAAAGCAATCGGAACAATCGGCAACTGATGGTCGATTGCCAAACGGAAAGCGCCATCCTTAAAGTGGTCCAAAAGTATGGATTCGTCCTCAGGAACGCCGCCTTCGGGAAAAATACAAATACTGAGTCCTTGATTGATTCGTTTTTGGGCTCTTTCAAAAACGCCATGCTTGCTTTTGGAACTTGTTCGGTCAACCAAAATGCACGTTCTTTTGTAGAAAAACCCAAACAAAGGGATTTTTACTAATTCTTTTTTTCCAACAAAAACAAAAGGTTTGCGTATCGTGGCTAACATCAGCATAATATCGACCATAGAGGTGTGATTGGCAATAAACATATAACATTTATGGGGTTTGAGTTCTTGATCTTTTCCGATTTTATAATAAAATCCCATACCGAAAAGAATGATTTTCGACCAAATTCTAGCCATTTTAAAAAAATAAGGATAACCACTTTCGGTCAGAATGGATAACACCAAAAAAGGAAACATTATTAGAATGGGAATGGCCATTAAAACATAAAACCAGACACGCCAAACTGACCAAAAAATAATTTTTATTCCTCTCATAAAGCCAAAAGTAAGTAAAACTATGCTATTATTTATAAAAGCATTAAATTTGAAAACTTTAAAAATAAAAACAACTTAATAAAGAGGGTGAGATTGCTTTGCTTCGTGCCTCGCAACTCCTCGCAATGACATAACAATGGCAAAAATACTCACCGGAGTTCAAAGTACGGGAACTCCTCATTTGGGAAATTTACTTGGCGCAATCATTCCCGCAATTGAATTGTCGAATAATCCAGCAAACGAATCCTTTCTTTTTATTGCCGATTTGCATTCGATAACCCAAATAAAAGAAGGTAAAACGTTAAGAGCAAATACGTATAGCACTGCGGCGGCTTGGCTTGCCTGTGGTTTGAATGTGGATAAAGTTGTTTTTTATCGCCAGTCCGACGTGCCCCAAACAGCGGAATTGTCGTGGTATTTGAGTTGTTTTTTCCCCTACCAAAGGTTGACATTGGCGCATTCCTTCAAAGACAAAGCCGATAGATTAGAAGATGTAAATGCAGGTTTGTTTTCCTATCCAATGCTGATGGCCGCCGATATTTTGTTGTATGACGCCCAGTTTGTGCCTGTAGGTAAAGATCAATTGCAACACGTTGAAATTACACGTGATGTGGCCTCTCGTTTCAATCACCAAATGGGAGAAACTTTTGTTATTCCCGAAGCCAAAATCCAGAAAGATACCATGTATGTTCCGGGAACCAATGGCGGAAAAATGAGCAAATCGGCCAATAATATTATCAATATTTTCTTGGATGATAAAGCCTTACGCAAGCAAATCATGAGCATCGAAACCGATAGCACACCACTCGAAGCACCGAAAAATCCAGAAACTTGCAATGCTTTTGCCATTTATTCCTTATTAGCAACTAAAGAACAAATTGATGCAATGAAAGCCAATTATTTGGGTGGAAATTACGGTTACGGCCACGCCAAACAAGCCTTGTTTGAACTGATTGTGGAAAAATTCAAAACCGAAAGAGAAAAATACAATTACTACATCAACAATCTCACAGAAGTCGATGCTTTATTAAAAACTGGTGCCGAAAAAGCCGGCGTTGTTGCCAATGGAGTTTTAGGAAGAGTGAGAGAAAAATTGGGGTTTAATTAAATTATTTTTCGGTTATATCGCCTCAAATAATTTCCCCGGCAACGGTCGAATCACGCCTTTGAGTTCCATATTCAGGAGCATTCCCGAAATTTTATAAATGGGAAAATCACATCGTAAGGCAATTATATCCATCAATTCTTTTCCGTTTTTTAGGAGGTAATCGTATACTTTTTGCTCGTCATTTTCGAGTGAGACAAAGAGTTGTTTTTGCACGGGTTTTGCCTTGCTTTCAATGTCCCAATTCAGGATATAAACTAAATCGGCAGCGCTGGTTAATACGTTTGCTTTTTGGGTTTTTATCAAGTTGTTGCAGCCTTGACTGTATTTATCAGTTGTTCGACCGGGAACGGCAAAAACATCGCGGTTGTAATCATTGGCAATATTTGCAGTGATGAGCGAACCGCCTCTTTCAGCTGATTCGATAACAATTGTGGCTTCAGAAATTCCTGCCACAATACGATTTCTCCGAACAAAATTTTCTTTTTCTGGATTGGATGAACTCCAAAATTCGGTCATAAAACCGCCGTTTTGTTCTACTTTGGCAACATATTTCTTGTGCGTTTTGGGGTAAATTTGGTTCAAACCGTGTGCCACTACGCCAATTGTTTGCAAGTCGTGTTCCATAGCCAATTGATGTGCAAAAATATCTACTCCATAAGCAAAACCACTTACGATTATTGGATCAAGCGGTGCCAAATCTTCAATCAATTTACGGCAAAATTCCATCCCGTAAGACGTGATTTGTCGCGTTCCGACAATACTAATTATCTTTTTGTTTTTCAAGTCAATATTCCCCGAAGTAAACAACAAAACTGGTCCATCAATGCAATGCTTTAGCCGATCCGGGTAATTTTCGTTTTGAAAATAAGCGATATTGATTTCATTTGATTTGATGAATTGGAGTTCTTGTTCCGCCTTTTCGAAAATCGATTTGCTTTTTAAATTTCTTAGTAATATAGATCCAACACCATCAATGGCAGACAATTGAGAATGTTTTGTTTCAAAAACAGCCGAAGCATTGCCGCAATGGGTTATTAATTTTTTGGCCATAATATCACCAATCCCCTCTACTTGTTGTAACGCCAATACATGAAATAAATCTTGGTCTATCATACGAATCATTTGAATTTGAAATGTATAAAATTATATGCAGATTGTTAATAAAAATTGTGAATAAAATTTTGATACCTATTTTCATTGTATAACTTTGTAACTATGAACATCGAACCATACATTGCCCAGCTTTTATACCGTTACCAGTGTGTAACCGTTCCGGGTTTCGGAGCTTTTTTGACCGAAATTCAATCGGCTCAATTAATTGAAAGTTCCAATTCGTTTTTTCCTCCAAAGAAAATGATTTCTTTCAATGCCTATCTAAAAAACAACGATGGATTATTGGCCAATCATATTGCGCAAGCCGAAAAAACATCCTACGAATATGCCATAAGCGCCATTCAATACGAGGTTTTCAATTGGAAAAAAGCGCTTCAGGAAAATGGATTGTTCGCCATAAAAAACGTTGGGGATTTTTCGCTTAATGCCGATAAAAATTTGATTTTTACCCCTTACGACCAAACCAATTATTTGACCAATTCTTTTGGTTTAGCCCCTTTTGTTTCGCCAAAGGTAAAAAGAGAATTATTCGAACAAAAAATCGAAGCTCTTGAGGAAGAAAATGTAATTCCTCTTATTCCGGAAAGAAGAAAAACAAGCACCTATTTAAAATATGCCGCTATTTTTGTCTTGGGATTAGGTTTAAGCGGAGCTGTTGTCTATCCGATATACCAACAACAAATTGCCAACGAAACTATTCTTGTGGAGCAATCAGTTCAAATGAAAGTTCAAAACAAAATTCAGGAAGCCACTTTCTTTATCGTAAATCCTATTCCGGCCGTAACACTTACCGTAAAGGAAGTAAAAATGTCCTACCACGTTATGGCGGGTGCTTTTAGGGAAGAGGAAAATGCTCAAAAAATATTTAATCAATTATCAAATCAAGGGTATAAAGCACGACGTATCCCGCAAAACAAATACGGATTATTTCCCGTTCTTTACGGAAGTTATGCCACTTTTCCTGAAGCCGAAAGCGCCAAACAGGAAATTCAAAAAACCGTCAATCCTGATGCTTGGATTCTGGTTGAATCACTATAAATAACGAAACCCATTCCATTTGGAATGGGTTTTTTGTTTCCTTTATTTGCAGAAAATTTGTCGTTACATTTCCCACACAATTATGGAAACAGCCTACATCAAGACACCTTTAGGAATAGCCAAAATTTGCGGTGATGAAAAGGGGATTTCGGTAATTTCAGTTTCCGACGAAGGAGTAATTTCTTTAATAATCCCTCCGGTTTTGAAGGAATCCATTTCCCAACTCAACGATTATTTCAGAGGAAAAAGAACAACATTTTCGTTTAAATTAAACCCATCCGGAACCGAATTCCAGCAAAAAGTATGGAAAAGTTTACTCGAAATTCCATTCGGAGAAACGATGAGTTATATGGAATTATCCAAAAAACTTGGAGATGTCAAAGCGATTCGTGCCGTGGCCTCCGCCAATGGCAAAAATCCCTTATGGATTGTGGTTCCGTGTCACAGAGTCATCGGAACCGACGGTTCGCTGACAGGCTATGCTGGTGGATTGTGGCGCAAAAAATGGTTGTTGGAACACGAAAATCCTACGACACAACAAAGTTTATTTTAGGTTAGACTTCTTAGATTTTCAGCAATTTAGACTATCTTAGTTTTTTAGAAATTTTAGCTTTGGCAAATCTAACCTAAGAAGTCTAAATTAAAGTCTAAATTATGATAGAAAAAATAAACCTCAACAACATTCTGTTTCTCGATATCGAAACCGTTCCGGAAGTTGCCGATTTTAATGAGTTGGACACTGAAATGAAAGACCTTTGGGAACACAAAACCCAATACCAGCGCAAAGACGAATACACGCCCGAAGATTTTTATGAACGAGCCGGAATTTGGGCCGAGTTCGGAAAAATTGTCTGTATTTCCGTGGGTTATTTTACCATCAAAGGAGATATTCGAAATTTCAGGGTGACTTCTTTTTTTGGTGAAGAAAAGAAAATTCTGCACGATTTTATTAATCTTTTGAACAATCATTTTAATCAGCCTCAACACGTTTTGTGCGGACATAATGCAAAAGAATTCGACATTCCCTTTATCGCTCGCCGAATGATTATTAATAATATTGCCATTCCCAACAAACTGAATCTTTTTGGTAAAAAACCTTGGGAAATTCCACACTTAGATACTTTGGAATTATGGAAATTTGGTGATTACAAGCATTATACTTCCCTGAAATTAATGTGTAAAGTACTTGGAATCCCATCTCCAAAAGGCGATATCGATGGCAGTCAGGTAGGACACGTTTTCTACGTAGAAAAAGACATTGATAGGATTGTCACTTATTGTGAAAAAGACACGATTGCTGTGGCTCAGATTTTCTTACGTTTACGACGAGAAGATTTGTTGATTGAGGAAGAGATTATTCACGTTTAGAATTCTTCATTGACATTGTAATAGATTTTACATTTTCAATTATTAATAAAGTGTATAAATTATAATTTCATCGCTTCGGCAGCTAATCTTCCGCTTTTAAATGCAGCATTTATAGATCCGTTTAATAAATGATCTCCACAAATAAATAAAGTATCCGATATTTTTATTTCAGAAATTGGTATGTCATTTTTCACACTGTCTTGAATTGGCAAAGCATAATCGATGCGATAGGTTTTAATCATTTTCCAATCTTGTACTTGTTTACCATACCATTGTTCCAATTCTTTTTTTATATTTTCTGCTAATACAAAATCTTCAATAGCAGCTAGTCCGTTATAAGAAACGGATATTAATACTTTACCTATTGGCGCATAAGCTTTAGAAACATTAGAAATAACAGTTAAATTGTTAACCCATTTTTTATTTACAGAGGCGTTTAAAATGACAATTGCTTTCTTAGAAGGCGCTTTCTTAGCTTCAAAATATACATTTGTTACTTTTTGCGCTGTAGTTTTTGTGTTTGGTAAAAATTGTTTAGTCAGTTCATTTGCATTTGTTGCTATAAGAATTTGGTTGGCTTGAAAAACAGTTCCGTCTTCAAGGGTCAGGGTATTACCATCTATAACTGAAACTTTTTTATTGCATAAAATGCTGGATTTTGGTAATAAAGACACTAATTGTTTTGGAATTTCTTCCATCCCATGGGCCGGTATTGCAACATCCCCATCAGAAAACATTTTCATCACAAAATCGAACATTCGGTTTGAAGTAGTCAAATTATTTTCTAGGTATATGCCAGATAGGAATGGCGCATAAAAACGTTGAATCATTTTTTGGCTAAAACCATAATCCAACAATTGTTGATAGGTACTTTGTTCAGGTTGGGCAAAAATCCCATCAATAGTCATTTTTTGTAATTTGTTTTTTAGCCAAAGGGTATTTATTTTATCCCTTAATGTTCCAACAGGTGCAAATAATGTATTAAGCAATGCTTTTGGTCTTCTAAAAGGATCTGCAATTTCAAAAGTGCCACCATCATAAAGAACGGTTGCTCCTGGGAGCATTTTTTTGAGTTGCAAATCTTTGTAATTCAGTAATTCTATGGCTTCTGGATAGGCAGTCAATAAAACTTGAAAACCTCTGTCTAAAAGAAAACCATCATATAAATCTGTTTTCACTCTTCCTCCTGCTCGGTCACTAGCTTCTAAAATGAGCACTTTTCTACCTTGGCGGTGTAAATAAATAGCTGCCGAAAGTCCTGATAATCCTGCGCCAATAATGATTACATCATGTTTCATATGTTGATATTTAATGTTTTTTATCTTTCATATGTAATTCGCATATCATCATTGGTATTTGCGACCATTTTTGGGTCATGCTCATTTCATAATTATTTGTAAACTTTTATAAATTGCTGTTTTATGGTTATGCCTTTTTTTAACTCTTTAGCCACAAGTTTCTGAATGTGCGTTTTTTGTCGTAGTCTTTAGCTTGCTTTTCAATATTGAAATACCGATGGCTTCTTGGGTCATTTCCAACGCCTGCAAGATAAGCCCAATTTCCCCAATTGCTGCACACATCATAATCTATAAGTTGTTGTTCAAAATAAGCGGCGCCCAATCGCCAATCGATATTGAGTTCGTTGCAGAAATAACTCGCCACATTTTGCCGACCACGATTGCTCATAAAACCTGTTAGCTTTAATTCGAGCATATTAGCGTTAATAAAATCTGAGTTGGTTGTGCCATTAATCCATTGCGACAGCAGTTCTTCATTCAATATTTTAGAGTTTATTTTATCGGTTTTTATGCCAGAATACAAGAAAAACCGAGTTTGATGTTTTTTGAACATAAACCGAAAGAAATCCCGCCATAAGATCTCAAATCCTAACCAATAAGTTGATTCGTTTGCGCCAAATTGCGTTTCGTATTTTTTGATTTGATGATAAATAAATCTTGGCGAAATACATCCTAATGCTAACCAAGCCGAAAATTTTGATGAATAATCTTCACCTACCATTTCGTTTCTCGTTTCTTTGTATTTTGACAAACATTTTGTTTCAAAAAAGTAATGGTTTAACCTGCTAATAGCTTTGGTTTCGCCTCCAATAAATTTTATAGCCGCTCTCGAATCGATTTTAGAAAATTCTAATCCTAATTCTTGTAAAGTGGGTAAATTCATCTCAACAATACTAGGTGATTTTATTGATGATGGTTTTTCAAATACATTTCTAATTATTGCATCTTGCTCTGTTTTTTTTCTGAAAGCAGTAAAAACATCTGGAATATTATTGATGGAAAAAGGTAAGTCTTCGGCATGATACAATGTGCTTGTGCTGAAAGTTTCTAATTCACATCTTAATTTGAAAAGTTCTGTTTGTACTAAAAGCTCCGTTTGCTTTTCTTCGAAGGCTACTTCACGTTTGGCAAATACTTTTTTAACTTTATACTCTGCTACTATTTTCGGAATTTCAACTTCAGGTTTTCCTTTTAAAATCAGTAATGCTGAACCTAATTCTCTTAAATTTTTGTCTAAATCCTGTAATGACTCCAATAAAAATTGTGTTCTAAAAACGCCTGTTTTTTTGAATCCGTATTTTGTAGTTTCGTAATGCGAATCGTCAAAACAATACACAGGAATTATTTGTTCACTTTTCGCAATGGCTTTGATGAGGGTTTCGTTATCAGTTAATCGCAAATCGGTTTTAAACCAAACTATAGAAGTTTTCATTATAAATTATTTATATTTTTTAAATAAAAATCTGCTTGTTGCAACAATTCTGCTTTAGCTTCAGGTTTCATTTTCCGCCACACATTATACATCATTCCAATTCTTGGGTTTTTGCTTAATTTTTCTTCGTTTTTGTCATAAAAATTCCAATATAAACTATTAAACGGGCAAGCATTATTACCTGTTTTTATTGCTTTTTTGTAAAAACAAGAACCACAATAATGACTCATTTTATCAATATAACTTGCTGAAGACACATACGGTTTTGTGCCTACAATTCCGCCATCGGCAAACTGGCTCATACCACGAGTATTGGTAATTTCGACCCATTCAATTGCATCAGTATAAATTCCAAGATACCAAGCATCCATTTCATCAGGATGAATTCCGGCTAATAAACCAAAATTTCCAGTAATCATCAGTCGTTGTATATGATGCGCATACCCATAATCTAAAGACTGATTGATGGTATCTTTAAGGCAATTCATTTTAGTATTTCCTGTCCAAAACCACTCGGGCAATTTTTCTTGATTGTTGAAATAGTTCATGGAAGCATATTCGGGCATTTTTAACCAATAAATGCCCCGCATATATTCGCGCCAACCAATAATTTGCCGTACAAATCCCTCCAGTTGATTGTATCCAATTTCTGAAGGTCGATTTTGCCATTCTTCAATACATTTATCAATGACTTCTTGAGGAGAAATCATTTTGATATTTAATGAAAAAGAAAGTCGAGAATGATACAAAGACCATTCATTAGGCGTCATCGCGTCTTGATAACTTCCAAATAAAGGCAAACATTCCGTCACAAAAAAATCTAATAATTCTAAAGATTGTTTTCTGTTAATGGGCCAAACAAAATTTAGTGCATCGATATTTCCGATGGTTTTGATATTCGTTTTTTGAATTTCTGCAACAATAGCTTCTACATTATTATTAAAAACCAAAGGCAAAGTTGGTTTGTGATCTTTGGGTAGTTTTTTACGGTTTTCGCCATCATAATTCCATTGACCCGTTATGGGTTTTTCGCCTTCCATCAATACATTGTGTTTTTTTCGCATCGAACGATAAAAACTTTCTAATATAAATGTTTTTTTACCTTCAAAAAAAGTTCCAAGTTCGTTTCTTGTTGTGTAAAAATGCTCCGAATCAGAAACCGAGTTAGTAATAGATAGTGTTTTACAAAAGTCTTTCAAAATTTTATCTACACGATATTCGTCAGGTAATTGGTATTCGAAATGGGTAAAATTGTTTTCAGAAATTAAAAATCCAAGATTTTTTTCAAATGATTGTAAGTTGTTTGAATCATTTAAATGAATATAAATTACAGTATGATTTTTTGATTTTAATTCAGAAGCAAATGCTTGCATTGCAGAAAAAAATCCAACAATTTTTTGAATATGATGCTTTGCATAATCAGTTTCTGTCCGAATCTCCATTAAAACATAAGTAACGGAATCATTATTGGTTTTAAACCAGGAATGATTGCTGTTGAGTTGATCTCCAAGTAGTAATCGTAATGATTTTGACATTTTATTTATTCATTCTGCATTTATCACTGCAATATTTTACTTCATCCCAAACCTTTTCCCATTTTTTTCGCCAAGCAAATGGTTTATGGCAAACCACACAAATTTTGTTGGGCAAGTTTTGCTTTTTTACACCTTTCATCTCAGAATTTTAATCTGTTTCGTTTCCATTCTATTTTTACTGATGAGCCTTCGGCTATGAAAACAGCTTCGGATTTTGTAGTATTTAAAACGGCAAATGCTTCTCCATACATACTTTTAAAATCGCACTCCATAGTATAATTTATAACGCTGTTTGTTTTCCAACTGGGATGTTGCAATTTATATTCTTCGGTTTTATTTTCATCAATTTTGGTATAACCATAATAGTGTTCGTAAATAAATTGTTCTAAAGTATCGTTTTGCATTATCTCTGAATTTTTTGACGCTTCGACATAAATTGAATTCCATTTTTTATTCAAAAGCCATTCAAATTTTACTTTTTGTATTTTATTTTCTTCTTTAATTTCATGTTTTGTGGGCACAACGGTATAATGTTCTTTGTACAATTTATTAGCCATCCAAGCTACAATTGGATACGGAATTGTTTCGTTTATAAAAACCACTCCTCTTTTTATCTGGTTTCCTTCTTGTCGTACTACATAAAAACGTAAATTTATTTCTTCAAAAGTGCCCAAATATGGAATTGGAATATTGAATAATTTTGTTTTTTTGAACATAAAACCCACTAAACTTATGTAGGCTTTTCCGTTAAATAAATCTAATTTTACGCCTTTCGGCAAAAAGGGTTCCAGGATTTTTGGGGCAATTTCATAATTTGCCATTATGATATTTTCCCAATTTGCTTTTAAAAATATTGCCATTTTATAATGTCTTTTTTACTTTTGATGGTCTGTGTATATTAACGTGCTTTTTCAAAACTCGTTTTCCTTCTTTTTTCACATCTTCTTTTTTACGAAAACTCCATACAATATCGCTGGCATATTTTCGGGTTTCATCAATATTTACAATTGGAAATGGATAGTCTTTGCCTATTTCGCAATTATAAAATTGTTGTTCCAAAACATTCATTTTCCACGGTTCGTGGATTAAAGAGACTGGAACTTCGGTTAATTCTGGCAACCACTTTTTTATAAAGACACCTTCTGAATCGTGTTCTTCCGAGTTTTTTATTGGACTGTAAATCCGTATTGTATTGATCCCTGTTGTTCCCGATTGCATTTGCAACTGCGGATAGTGAATCCCGGGTTCATAATCTAAAAATTGACGTGCTAAAAAGTGTAATTCTCTCCAATCCTGCCATAAATTAAAGGTAAAAAAAGAAACAACCATGGCACGCATTCTAAAATTCAAATAACCCGTTGCAACTACACATCGCATACACGCATCCACAATAGGAACTCCTGTTTTGCCTTCTTGCCACGCTTTGATATAGGCTTCGTTTTTTGGCTTTATTAAAGAGTCATAAGCACGATTTACATTTTCAAATTCCATACGTGATTCGTCTTCAAATTTTTGAATAAAATGGCAATGCCAATGCAAACGAGAAACAAAATTAAGTATGGCTCTTTTGTTTTTGGATTCTTCATAATGCTGATTCGTATATTGATAAATCATCCGCATACTTATGTTTCCATAGGTTAAATAGGGCGACAAACGACTACAACCCTTGCGGCTCAAACTGGGTTTTGAAATGTGTTTGCTGTAATTTACATAACGCTCTTTGATAAAATTATCCATATACCGCCAGGCAAAATTTTCGCCTCCTGGTTGAAAATTAGTATTAGTGGTTGTAATTTCCGGAGATAATGGTTGCCCCTTTAAAGTATCATACTGTATTTGGTCTAAACTTTCAATATTTAAGTTGGTTATAGCTATGATTTTTGGTTCAGATCTCATAACCATTTCCCATCTTTTGTCCCAGTCGTTTCGGGATTTTAATTTCCGAATTACACCGTGCATCTGCGATTCTTTCCATTTAATGTTGCGTTTAGCAAAGAATTGTTGCATTTCAATATCTCTATTGTAGGTGATGTTATTGCCAATTTCTTGGTGCGAATAAACCGCGTGGATGTCATAATTTTGAACCAATTTCTCAAATACATTTTCTACTTCATTATGAAAAACATAAATTTCAGCAGAAATAGTTGATAATTTAGATTGCAAATAATTCAAAGATTCATAAATAAAACGCCAATGGCGAACATCTGAATCATCATAGGACATAACCGAAGGTTCAAAAAAGTTTACTAATAGTATGGGTAGATTATCTTGATGTGCCATAAATAAAGGCTCGTGATCTACAAAACGTAAATCACGTTTGAACCAAACAATATTTATGATTTTTTTATTCAATTTGAAGCTATTGAGGTTAGGACAAAATCCGGTTTTGTATATCTCAGTCTATCAAGTTTTGTGTTTTTGATTTCTATTTTTTCTTTGAATTGAACACCTAGTTTGAAATTGTTTTTCTTGGTAGGCGTTGCTGCAAAATTGTTTTTCTATTCAGGAGTCATTCCTGTAATGTCAAATTGCGGAATAGTCGCATCGTATCGAGTAGAGGCAAGATGTTTTTAAACTAAAAGCATCAGTAAACAGAAAAAACCTTAGAAGACAAATCTAGTTTGATCCATTTTTTATCGCTATTGAGCTTGAATGATGCAATGTGCTCTTTGCTCCATTCATTGGGGCCAATTAAGGATAAGAAGTGAATTCCATCATTTGAATTATACAAATGATAGATTTCGCCTACAACAGGTTCGAA
>JBIKPM010000198.1:0-4575 GCA_044357435.1 Flavobacterium sp.
TTGATTTATCCTTTCCTAAGGAGATATGGCTGGTTGAAACTTTTTTTGGTAAGTTTTGTGGTTACTTTTATAACAGTATACATTCCTTTTCAAGCTATAAAATGGGTTCCTTTTGAATTATACATTAGCTTAATCCAGCGCTTTTTTATACTTACCAGTTTGCTAATTCCATTTGAAATAATGGACAGTAAAACCGACGATAGAACCTTGAACACCCTGCCTCAATTGTTTGGAATCAATAGCGCTAAATTATTTGGAATTTTATTGGTAATTCCTTTTATTGTTTTAGAGTTTTTAAAACCGGATCCAAGCTATTTAGTTCTCCCAGTAGGAATTATTACGGTTTTGTCTATTGACTTCACGGAATGGAAAAGAAACAAATATTACACCTCTTTTTGGGTAGAAAGTGTACCGATTTTGTGGTGGCTATTGCTTTTAGTTTTTTAAAAGTATTCCTAATTGGTGAATACGTTCACCAAAAAATATATAATATTGGTGAATATATTCACTAAAAAATATATGAAATTGGTGAATAGAATATAATTTTGTACGTTTGTAAAAAAAATACAAGATGATTATTAGGGATTTAACTTCAAAATTAAAGGATAAGTTGCACAAAGGAAAAGTACTTGTGCTGATTGGTCCAAGACAAGTTGGGAAAACTACCTTGATAAATTCATTATTGGAAAACACTTCCTATTTATTTCTTGATGGTGATGATAATACTGTGGCTGAAACTTTATCTAATGCCAACACGGAAACCCTGAAGAGTATCATCGGAAACTATAAATATGTTTTTATTGATGAGGTGCAACGTATTCCAAATATTGGGTTAAAGTTGAAAATTATCGTAGATCAAATTAAGGATGTGCAGTTGATTGTTAGTGGATCTTCCGCTTTTGACATTAACAACCTTACTCAAGAACCACTAACCGGACGCAAATTTGAATATCAATTATTTCCAATTTCATGGAATGAATTTGAACAAAATGTAGGTTATATCAAAGCGCAGCAACAATTGGATTTGCGATTGCTTTATGGAATGTATCCTGATGTAATCAATAATTTTGGCAAGGAATACGAGATTTTGAAAAACTTGGTTTCGAGCTATTTATACAAAGATATTTTGAGTTTGGCCGGAATCAGGAAATCAGCGGTTTTAGAGAAGATTCTGCAAGCTTTGGCGATGCAAATTGGAAACGAAGTGAGTTATAATGAAATTGCGCAATTGGTGGGTGTAGACAAAAACACGGTCAACAATTACATAGATTTACTGGAAAAAAGTTTTGTGATTTTCCGATTGAATAGTTTTAACAAAAATCTTCGCAACGAGATTAAAGCCAACAAAAAAATCTATTTTTATGACAATGGTGTACGAAATATGATAATCGGAAATTTTAATGCGTTGGAATTCCGCCAAGATAAAGGGGTATTATGGGAAAATTTTATGGTTTCAGAAAGAATAAAATTATTGTCCTATTCTCAAAGTTTGGCCAAACCTTATTTTTGGAGAACTACACAACAGCAAGAAATTGACTATGTCGAAATTGAAGCTGAGGGAGTAAGAGCGTTCGAATTTAAATGGTCTTCAGCCAAAAAGGCTAAATTGCCTAAATCATTTCAAGAAGCTTATAATCCTAGCTTTTTAGTGGTGAACAAGGAAAATTTCAGAGAGTTTTTGAAGTAAAAAGCCGAAGTATTGCTACTTCGGCTTTTATATAATCTACAACAATCCCGCCCGTTTCAGCAAGGCTTCTGGTTTTGGTTCTTGTCCTCTAAAGCGTTTGTACAAAATCATCGGGTGTTCGGTTCCGCCTTTGGAGAGCACGTTGTCCTTAAATTTTGTTGCCACTTCTTTGTTGAAAATTCCCCTTTCCTGAAAATATTCGAAAGCGTCCGCATCCAAAACTTCCGCCCATTTGTAGCTGTAATATCCTGATGAATATCCACCTTGGAAAATGTGCGAAAAAGCGGTACTCATGGCATTTTCCTTCACATCAGGATACAATTGTGTCGCTGCGAATTGCTCCGTTTCGAAGGTTTTTATGTCCTTGATATTAGAAGGATCTTGTCCGTGCCAACCCATATCCAACAACCCAAAACTCAACTGGCGCATGGTTGCCATTCCTTCCTGAAAACTCGCACTTTCCTTGATTTTGTGGACTAATTCCATCGGAATCATTTCGCCGGTTTCATAGTGATAAGCAAATAAAGCCAAGGCTTCCGGTTCGTAACACCAGTTTTCCATAATCTGGCTTGGCAATTCCACAAAGTCCCAATAAACCGATGTTCCGGATAAACAAGGATAAGTAGTATTAGCCAACATTCCGTGCAAGCCGTGACCAAATTCGTGAAATAAAGTGGTCACTTCGTTGAATGTTAACAGCGAAGGCTTGGCTTCCGATTTCTCGGAAGCAACAATTGGCGGAGTGAAATTACAAACATTCGAAATGTGTGGTCTTTCGTTGATGCCTTTTTTAATGTATTGTGATTTGAAAGACGTCATCCAGGCGCCGTTTCGCTTCCCTTTTCTAGGGAAGAAATCGGTATAAAAAATTGCCACTAGTTGGTCGTCTTCGTCTTTTACCTCGTAGGTTTTTACGTCTTCGTGGTATTTGTCAATTTCAAAGGTTTCTTCGAATGTGATGCCGTATAATTTTTGCGCTACCGTAAATGCGCCGTCTAAAACTTTCTCTAATTGGAAATACGGTTTCAATATTTCGTCGTCCAAACTAAATAATTGTTGTTTCAATTTCTCCGAATAATACGCGCCATCCCATTTTTCGAGTTGTTCGATTCCGTCCATTTCCTTCGCGAAAGCCGCTAATTGGGCGAACTCTTTTTCAGCTGCCGGTTTGGCTTTGGCCAATAAATCGTTCGAAAACGAAATCACTTTCTCCGGAGTTTCTGCCATTCGTTCTTCGAGTACAAAGTGGGAATGCGTTTTATAACCCAAAACTTGCGCTCTGTCGAAACGCAATTTGGCAATTTTCAACACGATTTCCTGATTGTCGAATTCATTGTTTTGAAACGCTCTGGCACCAGAGGCAATCGCCATTTTCTTGCGTAGTTCGCGGTTGTCTGCATAGGTTACAAACGGAATATAACTGGGATGATCCAAGGTGAAAATCCAGCCTGCTGCATCTTGGCTTTTCGCCAAAGAACGAGCCGCTTCTCGAGTTCCTTCAGGCAAACCGGCCAAATCATTTTCGTCGGTAATATGCAATTCAAAAGCATGGGTTTCTGCCAAAACATTTTCGCCAAACTGCAAACTCAACTTCGACAATTCCTTGTCGATTTCGCGCAATTGGTTTTTTTTGTCTTCGGGTAAATTGGCTCCGTTTCGAGAAAAACTTTTGTATTTTTTGTCTAAAAGCGTGGTTTGTTCCGGGTTGAGGTTCAAATGTTCTTTTTGCTCGTACACTGCCTTTACTCGGGCAAACAAATCGGGATTAAGGCGAATGTCATTGCCAAATTCCGACAATAAAGGAGAAACTTCCTGTGCGATTTTTTGCATTTCGTCACTGGTTTCTGCCGAATTTAAATTAAAAAAGATACTTGAAATACGGTCCAAGACATCACCGCTATAATCCAAGGCTTCAATCGTGTTTTCGAAAGTGGGTTTGATGGGGTTTCTTACAATTGCATCAATTTCGGCTTTCGCCAATTCGATTCCTTTTTGAAAAGCAGGAAGAAAGTCTTCGTTTTTGATTTTCGAAAAAGGCGCAGTGTTGTATTTTGTATTGAAATGGTGTGTTAAGACGCTCATTATCTTTTATATTTTAAACCTTACAGGTTTGTTTTTTAATCTCTTTAGGTTTAATTCCTCGAAGCTCTGCTTTGAATTTTTACCGCAAATTCACAAATTATAAATAAAAATTTGCGAATTTGCCGTGAATACCTCTGGGGCTCTGCTCTGAGGTAGTTTATTCCACCCAACGGGTTAAGCAAACTAAATTGTAACTCTTAATGAACCTTAATCTTAATGGTTTTAGTCGTTTTATTTGTTGTTAATGCTTTCAGAAGCTATGATTACGGCTTCTTTCAATCCCGTTTTGTATAATATTATTTTATCCAAAACACTTTTGTTGTGGCTTCCAATGATTTGGGCGGCCAGAATTCCGGCATTTTTTGCTCCGTTTAAGGCAACGGTTGCCACGGGAACTCCGCCCGGCATTTGCAAAATGGACAGAACGCTGTCCCAACCATCAATGGAATTACTTGATTTTACGGGAACTCCAATTACGGGAAGTGGCGACATGGAGGCGACCATTCCCGGTAAATGTGCCGCGCCGCCAGCACCGGCAATAATTACTGAAATGCCTCGAGTGTGGGCATTTTTGCTGAAATCGAATAATTTTTCGGGTGTTCTGTGTGCTGAAACGATATCAACTTCGGTTTCAATGTCAAAACCTTTCAGGATGTCGATGGCTTCTTGCATTATAGGCATATCAGATATGCTTCCCATTATTACGGCTACTTTCATAATTTAATTAGTCATTGTCAATAATTATCAATAAATTTTCTTTCACTTTTAAGGACAAATTATCAGGTAAATCGCCTATTTTTTTAATT
>JBIKPM010000199.1:0-4548 GCA_044357435.1 Flavobacterium sp.
GCGGTTCCATAAGTAACCTCGCCAAAATAACTGCCATAATTTAAAGCCAAATGATTGTCCATTTCTGCATTAATTGTCGCGGGGTTAAAATGAGCTTGATTGACGTCATCATCGTAAATCGTAATCGTTTTGCCGCCCAAGGCTGCTTGTCTTGGAGAAGTTACCAAGTTCAAAAACTGATAAATATACTTCCCTCCTATTTGACTGTATGAAACAGTACAAACCGAAAATAAAAAGAGTAATAACAGTTTTTTTTGCATACTTGAAATAGTGATTTTGTCTAGTAAAACGCAAATGCGAAGATAAAATTATAATGGTACAAATTGCCTTTTTCAGGTCGAAGTTTCGAAGTAAATCCTAAATGAAATAAAAATTCCATCCTGAAGTTTCAAGATGGAATATAATTTATTCAAAAAGTTTGATTATAATACTTTTGCGTTTTTCACCTTTTGGTTGGTGATGGCAATTTTCAATACATCAATCATCTCCTTAACATAATGAAACGTCATTCCTTCAATATATTCGGGTTTTATTTCGTCAATATCGCTCTTGTTTTCATGACATAAAACAATTTCCTTGATGTTGGCTCTTTTGGCGGCCAAGATTTTTTCTTTTATCCCACCAACCGGCAATACTTTTCCACGCAAAGTAATTTCACCCGTCATAGCCAAACCTTTTTTCACCTTCTTCTGTGTAAGTACAGAAACCAAAGAAGTCAGCATCGCAATTCCTGCACTTGGACCGTCTTTTGGAGTGGCTCCTTCGGGAACGTGCAAATGGATGTTGTATTTGGACAACATATCCGGATTTAATCCCAAATGTTCCGCATTGGCTTTGATATATTCCAAAGCTATTGTCGCCGATTCTTTCATTACCGTGCCTAAATTCCCTGTAATGGTCATCCCTCCTTTTCCGGGGGAAACCAAGGATTCTATAAAGAGGATATCTCCTCCCACACTCGTCCAAGCCAGCCCTGTAACTACTCCGGCAACATCATTACTTTCGTATTTATCTCTTTCCAATCTAGGAACCCCAAGAACTTTTACAATATCTTCGTCAGTCACTTTCTTGTTATACTCCTCATCCATCGCAATGGATTTGGCAGCATTTCGAATGACCTGGGCAATTTTAGCTTCCAATCCACGAACACCGGATTCACGAGTGTATCCCTCGACAATTTTTTCCAATTGTTTTTTTCCAATGGTTAAATGCTTAGTGGTCAAACCGTGTTCTTTCAATTGCCTCGGGAACAAGTGCTGACGGGCAATCTCCACTTTTTCTTCGATGGTATAACCCGACATTCTTATGATTTCCATTCTGTCCCTCAATGCGGGTTGAATTTCAGACATATTATTGGAAGTGGCAATGAACATCACTTTTGATAAATCATAACCCATTTCCAAGAAATTATCATAAAAAGAACTGTTTTGCTCAGGATCTAAAACTTCCAACAAAGCCGAAGACGGATCTCCTTGATGGCTATTGGATAATTTATCAATTTCGTCTAAAACAAAAACCGGATTTGACGTTCCCGCTTTTTTCAAACTTTGAATTATTCTTCCGGGCATCGCGCCAATATAGGTTTTCCTGTGTCCACGGATTTCCGCTTCATCACGCAAACCACCAAGAGAAATTCTTACATATTCCCTTCCCAATGCTTCTGCAACTGATTTACCAATGGAGGTTTTACCAACTCCTGGAGGTCCTGTTAAGCATATTATTGGTGACTTCATGTCATTTCGCAGTTTCAATACAGCCAAATGTTCTATCATTCTTTTCTTGACGTCTTCCAGTCCAAAATGGTCCCTGTCCAGAATTTTTTGGGCACGTTTTAAATCGAAATTATCTTTGGAATATTCGTTCCAAGGCAAGTCCAAAAACAACTCCAAATAATTTCTTTGAATTCCAAAATCAGGCGCTTGCGGATTCATTCTGCGCATTTTTGCCAATTCCTTTTCGAAATGTTTTTGCGTGGTTTCATCCCATTTTTTCGTCTTGGCTTTGATGCTCATTTCATCCATTTCCTCTTCTTGCGAAACGCCACCCAATTCTTCCTGAATGGTTTTCATTTGTTGATGAAGGAAATATTCGCGTTGTTGTTGGTCTAAATCAAAACGAACTTTAGATTGAATATCGTTTTTCAATTCGAGTTTTTGCAACTCGATATTCATGTAACGAAGCGTTTCAAGTGCTCGCTCTTTTAAAGCGTTAATCGAAAGTAAATCTTGTTTTTCCTTAACCGACAAATTCATGTTAGAAGTCACAAAATTGATTAAAAACGACTGGCTTTCAATGTTTTTTATGGCGAAAGTGGCTTCACTAGGAATGTTGGGGCTTTCCTTTATAATTTGGATTGCTAATTCTTTTATGGAATCAATAATCGCCAAAAATTCAGTATCATGTTTTCCTGGTCTTTTTTCGGAAACCTCCTCGATTTTGGCAGTAATATAGGGTGTTTCAGAAATAATAGACTCAATTTGGAAACGTTTTTTTCCTTGAAGAATAACGGTAACATTACCATCCGGCATTTTTAGAACGCGCAAAATTCGGGCAACCGTTCCTATTTTGTGAACATCATTTTTTGTTGGATCTTCAATTTCCTCGTTTTTTTGGGCAACGACACCAATAACTTTGCCCGAAGCATAAGCGTCATTGATTAATTTTATGGATTTATCACGACCGGCAGTAATGGGAATAACAACTCCTGGAAATAAAACCATATTGCGCAAAGGCAAAATGGATAATGAATCCGGTAATTCTTCATTATTCATTTCCTCCTCGTCTTCAGGAGTCAATAATGGAATTAAATCGGTCTCAGTATCGAATTCCTGAAGTGACAGATTGTCAAGAGTAAGTATTTTATGGTTTGACATATTTTATTTAAGTCTTTTTGTCATTAAAAAAAATCATTTGCTAACAAATATAAGGCATCAGGTCAATAAATATAAATAAAATCGATGTATGACACGGTAAATTCGTTTAACTTTTTAAAAAAGACAATCTTTATGCCAAAAATAAGTTTAAAACATATTTTAGACCCAGAAAGACTTTGGCACTTTTTTCAAATGTACCTTAGAATAGGTTTTTCATCAGTTACGGATATATAAAAGAGTCCAAAGCTATTCGACAAACTCTGTTTTCTTGATAAAACTTAAAACGATATAACCCAGCAAAAAGAATATTGCCAGAATGAAAATCGAATTCCGCATCGAATTTGTTATTGAACCCACAAAACCAAAAATAAAAGTTCCCAACACTATCGCAATTTTCTCAGTAACATCAAAAAAACTAAAATACGTGGCGTGGTCCTCAGTTTCAGGCAATAACTTGGAGTAAGTGGAGCGCGACAAGGATTGAATGGCACCAAGCACCATACCAATTGCACCACCAAGCGAGTAAAATTGTAAATTAATGTATTTGTTTTGAGCGTCCAATAAATATGCTGCAAAACATATTAATCCCCAAATGGCGATGGTTAACTTCAATGTTTTTATGTTTCCGATGTTTTCGGATATTCTTGAAAAGAGATAAGCCCCAAAAATAGCCACTAATTGGATTAATAAAATCGTGATAATTAATTGGCTGGTTTCTATCCTCAACTCTACTTTTCCGTAAATTCCAGCCAATAAAATTATGGTTTGAACTCCAATACTGTAAAGAAAAAAAGCGATTAAAAATTGTTTCAAAGCAGTTAGTTTTTTTAAACTTTGCAACACCACTTTTAGCTCTCTTGATCCTTTAAAAATAAAATCCTTTCTGGGTTTTTTATTGAATATATTATTGGGTAAATAATAAAATGTTATTTGCGCAAAAGCCATCCACCAAATGCCAACGGACAAAAATGAGATTCTAGCCGGTAAAGTTGAGTCTGTAATTCCATACCATTCTGGTTTCATCACCATTGTCAGATTAAAAGTTAAAAGAATTACGGATCCCACATAACCAAACATAAATCCTTTCGCACTCACTCTATCGTATTGTTCAGGAAAAGCAATTTCCGGCAAATAAGAATTGTAGAAAACGATACTTCCCCAAAAACCGATACTTGCAAAAATCGTTGAAATGATTCCAATCCACAATGTATCTTGATCTTTAAAGAAAAACATACCCATCACGGAAAGGGAACCCAAATAGCAGAAAAACTGCATAAACCGCTTTTTATTTCCCGTGTAATCGGCTATTCCAGATAATATTGGAGATAAAAGGGCAACTATCAAAAACGAAAAAGACAACGAATAGGACAATAAAGAACTGTTGAGAATTGATGTTCCCAAAAAATCAACCATTCCACCATTTTCGTTTGTCACAGACTCATAATAGATAGGGAAAACTGCCGTAGCAATCACCAAGGAATAAACGGAATTTGCCCAATCATAAAATGCCCAAGCGTTGATTAATTTAAGGCTTCCTTTTTCAAGTATTTTCATCTTTGCTGTATTATTTCGAAAATCAATTTATAAATTCTGAATGTTCAACTTGCTGTTTTTTCGGCTAAAGCCAAAGTAAATTGACAGCCCTATGAGCAACCAAATGGTGAAATAAATCCAG
>JBIKPM010000200.1:0-4540 GCA_044357435.1 Flavobacterium sp.
CCGATCTCCCACTTTTAGAATTGCTTTGGGTTTTTCGACAATCGGTTTTAGTTTTTTTTCCTTTTTGGCAACCCTAATTTGCTCGACCTTGACTTCAATTTCCTTGATGACTTCCTTTTTCTTTTCGACAATCGCCTTGGATTCTTTGGGCGTGGCCTTCTTACGTTTGGAGTTTTCTATTTCGATGATTTTCAAAAATTCGCCAATAAGGTCTTTCTTGTTTTTGTTGTTGAAATAGTTTTCGGCAATGGATTCAATTTTTTGCCCAATGAAAATCGTCTTTTGGTTGCTGTCGTATAATTCCTGATAACTTTCCAGTTTTTGCTTGATTTTCACGTTGATGGTTTCCATTTTCTTGCCTTCCTCACGTGCTTTTGTTTCCTCTTCCTTGAGTGTTTGCGAAGTTTTTTCCATTTTGGAACGCTCTTTTTGTAGCGTGGCGATGGTTTTGTCGAAACGCACTTTTCCCACTTCAATTTTCTTTTTTGCCCGATTAATTAAACTAAAAGGAATACCGTTTTTCAAGGCCACTTCAAACGTAAAAGAACTTCCGGCCTGACCTAAAACCAATTTGTACAAAGGTTCCAAAGTTTTTTCGTCAAACAACATATTGGCATTGATGGCAAAAGGCAATTCGTTGGCCAAAATTTTAAGGTTCGAATAATGCGTCGTTATAATTCCAAAAGCTTCGCGATGATAGAATTCTTCCAAAAAAATCTCGGCCAAAGCACCACCCAATTCAGGGTCTGAACCGGTGCCGAATTCATCAATCAGGAACATTGTTTTCCTGTTGCATTTTTTCAGGAAGTAGTTCATGTTTTTTAATCGGTAACTGTAGGTACTCAGATGATTTTCAATAGATTGATTGTCGCCAATATCGGTCAGGATCCGGTCGAACAAAAAGGTTTCACTACGTTCATGAACAGGAATCAGCATGCCTGATTGCAACATTAATTGAAGTAATCCAACGGTTTTCAAAGAGATTGTTTTTCCTCCGGCATTGGGTCCTGAAATCACGATAATCCGGGTTTCCTGATTCAATTCAAAAGTTTGAGGATACGTAATTTCGTTTTTCTGTTTGTTGTTCAAGTACAAAATAGGGTGGAAGGCATCCCTAAAATAAAGTCTACGATTCTCCGTAATTGTCGGCAAAATTCCATTGATTCTATTGGCATATTTTGCTTTGGCAGCTATCACGTCAATATCGCTCAAGAAATCTTGGTATTGAATAAGCAAGGGTAAAAACGGTCTAATTTGATTGGATAATTGCTTGAGAATTCGGGTGATTTCCTCTTTTTCCTCGTATTCTAAATTGCTCAGTTCACGGGAATATTTTAAGGTAGTTTCTGGTTCAATGTAAGCAATACTTCCTGTTTTGGAACTACCCAAAATGGAACCTTTTACTTTACGGCGGTACATTGCCAAAACCGCCAAAACCCTGCGATTTTGCACGAAACTTTCCTTGATATCGTCTAAATAGCCAAGGGAATTGTATTGGGTCAAAGCCACGCCAAAACTTTGATTTACTTTGCCGCGAACGAGATTCATATCTCTTCGAATATTTAATAAATCGGGGGAAGCGTTGTCTTTTATTTCTCCGTATTTATCGACCACAGCATCTATTAGGCTGATAAGTTCCTTGGTGATTTGCACTTCCGAAGCCTTCGCATTCAAATAAGGATAATAATCCTCAAACTTTTTTAAATAATTCAGCAGGAAATTCGTGGTTTCGGATAGGGTGGCAATTTTTCTAAAACTTGCCACTTCCAGAAAACTGTCCTCTATTGCCAAGAACTTGATTTCATAAGTGATGGCATCAAACCCGTGATTTGGAATAGCGTTGTTATTTTGGAAAGAAGAAACATATTCTGTCGTTTGCATCAGTGCCTTCATCAAGATTTCCTTGTCAATGAAAGGCTTAATTTCAAGTGCTTTTTGCTTACCAATATCGGTATTGCAAATCGCCGAAATCGTTTCGAGAACGGTTGGAAATTGTAGGTCTTGTAATGTTTTTTCGGTAATGGATATCATTTATTTTTAATCAAAGGTTCAAAGTTACAAAGTTTACAATGCTAATAAATTATTTTTTATATTTGTTGTATGAAAAAAGATGAAATAATTGACATTTTAAAAAATGATAAGCAATTCCTTAAAGATAATTATGGGGTTGAAACTATTGCATTGTTTGGATCTTATTCAAAAGGTTTAGAAAACGCAGATAGTGATGTTGATTTTTTTGTTGAATTTAAAAATCCTTCGTATAGTTTTTTGATGGGTTTGTATTCCTATTTAGAAAATAAATTAAATTCCAAAATTGAAATTGTTAGAAAAGGACCTCATTTAACCGAGCGATTTCTCAATAACATCAAAAACGATTTGATTTATGTATGACGATGTGTATAAATACTCGCTAGAAACTATTTTAGACCACATCAATATTTGTAATAAAAGATTTTCTGAAATTTATACCCCAACTGATTTTAATTCAACCGATTACGGTAAAACTTTACTCGACGCTATAGTTACTAGACTTCAAGCTATTGGTGAAAATTTAAAAAACACTTCAAGGAAAAACAATTTACTGCAGACCAATTATCCGGAAATGGAGTGGAATAAAATTATTCGATTTAGAGACTTTATTTCTCATCATTATGAAATGCTTGATTATGAGATTGTTTATGAAATATGTGAAGATTATTTACCAAAATTAGAATTGGTCATAAAAGAAGAATTAGCTAAATTTTAATAAGGATGCATCCCCAACTCCATCCATCTTGGCAGCATTTTTTAGCGGACGAAATCCAGAAACCGTATTTCAAAGATTTGATGCAGGCGGTCGATGAAGAATACAAAAACCACACTTGTTTTCCTCCAAAGGAATTGATTTTCGCGGCTTTCGACCATTGCCCTTTCGATGATTTGAAAGTGGTTATCATTGGTCAAGATCCGTATCATGGGATTCATGAAGCGAACGGCTTGTGTTTTTCAGTGAATAATACGGTCCGAATTCCACCTTCCTTGCGTAATATTTTCAGGGAACTGAACGATGATTCCGGGAGTGTTTTTCTGCCGACTTCAGGCAACTTGGAGCGTTGGGCAAAACAGGGCGTTTTACTTTTGAATGCTTCGCTTTCCGTTCGAATGGACAAACCCAACAGCCATAAACATTTGAAATGGGAAACTTTTACCGATGCTGTTATCCAAAAAATTTCGGATAAAAAGGAAAATGTGGTTTTCCTGCTTTGGGGAAGTTTTGCCAAAAAGAAAGGTTCAAAAATTGACCGATCCAAACACCTTGTTTTAGAATCGGGGCATCCATCACCTATGAGCGCCAACCAAGGAAAATGGTTTGGGAATAAACATTTTAGTCAAACCAATGCGTATTTAAAATCGAAAGGGAAAACTGAAATAGATTGGTAAAATTAAATTGTAATTAGTTTTCCCAAAGCATACTCTATCAATTCTTCAACCGATTTGTAAGGATCTTTGCTGAAAGTACCGTCGGCACGATTGGCAACGATGGCATTGAGTGACAGACACTCGTGTCCCAATAATTTTCCCAAGCCATAAATGGCCGCAGTTTCCATTTCGAGATTAGTCATCCGAGTTCCATTATAATTGAAGCTGTCCATTTTAGAATTAAGATTTTTATCTTGAATATTCAAGCGCAAAACTCTTCCTTGTGGACCATAAAAACCTCCGGTAGTTCCTGTAATTCCCTTGAATATTTGATCACTTTCCAAACGTTTTTCCAGTTTTTTGGAACAAGAAATTACATAAGGACGTCCTTTTCTCATATCCCAATTGGTGTGTTTTATGAAAGCATTTTCCATTTCAATTTCCGAGATTTCGTCAATCAAATAGGAGCGGAGCATATTGTCCAAGCCCAATCCAAATTTTGACATCACAAAACAATCCACAGGAATATCGATTTGCAAGGATCCCGAAGTTCCAATACGGATGATGTTCAAAGAGGTAAGATTGTCTTTTGGCGTTCTGGTTTGCAAGTCGATATTGACCAAGGCGTCCAATTCGTTCATTACGATGTCGATATTATCAGGGCCAATTCCAGTTGACATTACGCTGATTCGCTTGCCTTTGAAGATTCCGGTTTGGGTTTTGAATTCCCTGTTTTGGGTCGAAAATTCGATATGGTCGAAATACTGAGTGATTTTTTCAACACGATTTTGATCGCCCACAAAGATGATGTCGTGAGCAATATTTTCGGGTTTCAAATTTAGATGATAAACACTTCCGTCTGGATTGAGTATCAGTTCTGATGATGGTATCATTAGTGATTTTGTTAAAATTGTTTAAGGTTTAAAAGTTTAATGTTTTTGAACTGAACACTCTAGTTCTATCCTCCAACTCGTTTTACCTTAAACCCTTTTTCTTTCAGTAGTTGCATGATTTTATCCCGGTAATCGCCTTGAATGATGATGGCATCGTCTTTGAAAGTGCCACCCACGCTCAATTTGGTTTTAATTTCTTTGGCCAGCATTTTAAAATCGGCGTCCGTTCCTTCATAACCCTCGATGAT
>JBIKPM010000027.1:0-13250 GCA_044357435.1 Flavobacterium sp.
AATGGTAGTTTCCAAAAGGATAAAAGCATTCTTGCGAAAGTACCAACCAACGCATCATTGGCACATTGATACATTAAGAGCCTATGATACTTATGGTTGTTTGACCCAACATTTCAAGGTCAATCCAAATCAATTTTTTAACCAGTTTTTGCCTCACGCTGTTCCCATTCAAAGTGATTACCGATCCGTCTACGAAGAAGTGGCCGTTTTGCGAAAAAGAAAGCATCAGGAGTATTTAAAATCTATTCCTTTTTCGGATTTCAAGGCTTTTGAAAAAATAATTCCTTCCTTGCAGCAAGGTTGCATGCTGCATTTAAGCAACAGTTCTGCTATTCGATATGCACAATTGTTTGACATTAATTCTTCGATTACTGTTTTTTGCAATAGAGGGACAAGTGGTATTGACGGCAGTACTTCAACGGCCATTGGTGCGGCTGTGGCCAATGTAAAACCCACCGTGTTGATTGCCGGAGATGTTGGTTTTTTTTACGACAGCAATGCCTTATGGAATGAGTATATTCCGAAAAACTTCAAGATTATTTTGATTAATAACGGAGGAGGGGGGATTTTTCGGATTTTGCCTGGACATGAAGAAACGCCAGTTTTCAACAAATTTTTCGAAACTTCCCATTGCTTCACAGCAAAACAATTGTCAAAAATGTATGGATTTGAGTACAGTATAGCCAGTGACGAAACCAGTCTTTCAAAAGGTTTAAATGCCTTGTATGCACAAAATGATAAACCCAGTATTTTAGAAGTTTTTACTCCAACAAGACAAAATGAAAAAATTTTGTTGCAGTATTTTCAGGAGTTAGTTCGGTAAAAACGTAATCATACTAGAATAAAAACTATGAATTTAAAGTTCTTCTTATTGATTCGTTCCTATGCTGTCTTACTTTTCTCCTTAATCTCTTTCTATTGGATTTGGAGATTATTTTAATCGTTTTGGAGACTAAGAATAACAGTAATACTAATAATGTGATAATGAGCAAAAAAATAAAAATAACGGAAAAATAATCAAACAATGTTTCCATAATAATTTAAAAATAAGCTGTTAAAAAAATCAAATATATAAAAAAAGTTATATTCCAAAGAGTTTTTCATAAAATTTTACAATTCACTTTTCATATTTGTATCTTTGCCCCTTAAAATAGTAGACTTCAATAAAATGATTAAAATAGGAAAATACAATACGCTTACCATTTTACGCGACACCAAGGTGGGTTTGTTTCTGGGGAATCCAACAGAGGATCCAGAGGGAATTCACGATATTCTTTTGCCCAATAAATATGTTCCAAACGAATTTGAAATTGGCGAGGAGGTTATTGTTTTTGTTTATTTGGATCATGAAGAACGACCAGTTGCCACAACTTTGGAACCTTATGTTTTATTAAATGAATTTGCGCTTTTGAGGGTGAATTATATTAACCAGATTGGAGCTTTTATGGACTGGGGAATGGAGAAAGACATTCTAGTTCCGTTCAAGGAACAAGCGAGACCTATGGAAAAAGGCAAACGTTACTTGGTGTATCTTTATATGGATGAAAAAACAAAACGTTTGGTGGCATCGAGCAAAACCAACCAGTTTTTGAAAAATGATAATTTAACGGTTGAAAAAGGGGAAGAAGTGGATTTGATCGTTTCGCACATCACCGAAATTGGTATCAATGTCATCATCAACGAACAACACAAAGGATTGTTGTATAAAGATGAGGTTTATGATGATTCGATTCGAACGGGGGATAGAATGCGGGGTTATATCAAAACGATACGTCCCGATAATAAAATTGATGTTTCATTACAAATCCAGGGTTACCAAAGCATTGAGCCCAATGCAGACAAAATTCTTGATGAACTTAGGGCAAGCCGAGGTTTCTTGCGATTAACGGATAATTCACATCCTGAAGACATCAAAACGGTTTTGAAAATGAGTAAGAAAACATTTAAGAAAGCTATCGGAGCTTTATATAAAGAAAAATTAATCGAAATAAAAGAAGACGGGATTTATTTGGTGAAAGAATAATTTCAGTTTGTTTGATAAGGATATAAAAGAGGAGAGCGAAAAAATCTCCTCTTTTTTTATTGAAGTTGGATAATAAAAAATAATAGTTTTGGCTTCTTCCGAAAAATGTAAAAAATGGTTTATTTTTACACTAAAATAATTTTAAATAGAAGACAATGGATTGGATAACCGTGAAGGAATACGATGATATAACCTATAAAAAATGCAATGGTGTTGCTAGAATAGCATTCAATAGACCGGAAGTACGCAATGCTTTTCGCCCTAAAACCACATCCGAATTATACCAAGCTTTTTACGACGCCCAAGAAGATACCTCAATAGGGGTAGTTTTACTTTCGGCCGAAGGGCCTTCCAGTAAAGATGGGATTTATTCCTTCTGCTCTGGTGGAGATCAAAATGCACGCGGTCACCAAGGTTATGTGGGAGAAGACGGTCAGCATCGCTTGAATATTCTTGAGGTGCAACGTTTAATCCGATTCATGCCAAAAGTGGTCATCGCCGTAGTCCCAGGTTGGGCTGTTGGTGGTGGACATAGTCTACATGTAGTTTGCGATTTGACTTTGGCAAGCAAGGAACATGCTATTTTCAAACAAACTGATGCCGATGTAACTAGTTTCGATGGTGGTTATGGGTCGGCTTATTTGGCGAAAATGGTGGGGCAGAAAAAAGCACGTGAGATTTTCTTCTTGGGTCGAAATTATTCCGCACAAGATGCACTGGATATGGGGATGGTTAATGCCGTAATTCCACATGCCGAGTTAGAAGATACCGCTTATGAATGGGCACAGGAAATTTTACAAAAATCGCCAACCTCCATCAAAATGCTGAAATTCGCCATGAATCTTACCGACGACGGAATGGTGGGGCAGCAAGTTTTTGCCGGCGAGGCTACCCGACTTGCCTATATGACCGAAGAAGCCAAAGAAGGCAGAAACGCTTTCCTTGAAAAGCGAAAACCAAATTTCGAAAAAAAATGGTTGCCTTAAATCAGGTTTTAGGTCATTGGTTCTAGGTTTCAATTGATAACCCAAAACCCAAAACCCAAAACCCAAAACCCCAAAAAGAAATGAAACATTGGATTCAAGCCGCTCGATTAAGAACCTTGCCGTTATCGGTTTCGGGAATAATAGTGGGGAGTATGTATGCGTTGGCTCATCCAACAAATAAAATCCTTACGCCAACAGAGGTTTTCAATTGGAGAATATTTGGATTGGCATTGTTAACGACCCTTGGGTTGCAAATACTGTCTAATTTTGCCAACGATTACGGTGACGGAATGAAAGGTACTGACAATGAGGATAGAGTGGGGCCCAAACGCGCCATTCAAAGCGGTGTGATTTCTCCAGAAGCTATGAAACGCGCCATTGTTTTGACAGCTTCTTTGACATTAATTTCAGCTATGCTATTAATTTATTATGCTTTTAGGGATACCAATATAGGGTATTCCTTGTTTTACTTGGTGTTGGGAATTTTGGCCATTGCTTCGGCGATTCGCTACACAGTTGGAAATACAGCCTACGGGTATCGGGGTTACGGCGACTTATTCGTGTTTGTGTTTTTTGGACTGGTGAGTACATTGGGAGTGAATTTTTTATATTCGAAACAATTAAGTTTCGACTTGTTTTTGCCTGCAACAGCCATTGGATTATTAAGTGTCGGAGTTTTGAATCTTAACAATATGCGAGACGAAGCATCGGACAGGAAGTCTAAGAAAAATACAATTGTGGTGAAAATTGGAGGAGCCAAAGCCAAAAAATACCATTATTTTCTAATTGTTTCGGCAATGGTATTAGTAGTAATTTTCGCGATTATAGACGAGTTTCACTTTGATCAATACCTTTTTTTATTGGCCTATATCCCTTTAACAAAACATTTAATTACCGTTTATAAAAACCAAGAAACAAAGGCTTTAGATGCTGAATTAAAAAAATTGGCGTTAAGTACTTTTGCGCTTTCAATACTACTGGCGTTGTGCATGATTTTTTTCATTTCGGATTTGCTTGTCAATAATTATTAATTTGAATCTTTAAATTTCTTAAAATGAAAATTACATTTTATGGTCACTCCTCATTGGGAATCGAAGTGGGTGGCAAACACATTTTGGTCGACCCGTATATTTCTGCCAATCCAAAAGCATCACATATCAATATCAATGAATTAAAAGCCGATTATATTCTTTTGACCCACGCGCATAGCGATCATATTCTCGATGTTGAATACATTGCCAGTAGAACTAACGCGGTCATTGTTTCGAATTACGAAATAGCGTCACATTTTGGCGAAAAAGGACTGCAATACCATCCAATGAATCACGGTGGAAGCTGGAATTTTGACTTCGGAAAAGTGAAATATGTCAATGCTGTTCATTCCAGTTCCTTTCCTGACGGAAGTAACGGAGGGAATCCTGGTGGTTTCGTAATCGAAGGCGAACATAAAAACATATATATTTCAGGTGACACAGCGCTCACAATGGATATGAAATTGATTCCTATGCGAACCAAACTAGATTTAGCTATTTTGCCAATAGGCGGCAACTTTACCATGGATGTTGACGACGCCATAATCGCTTCTGATTTTGTAGATTGCGATAAAATACTTGGCGTTCATTACGATACCTTTGGGTACATCGTCATTAATCACGAGGAAGCTATCCGTAAATTTTTCGATAAAGGAAAAGATTTAATGCTGCTTGAAATTGGACAAAGTATTGAATTGTAGTTTTTTCTTCAAAGCTTCTAGCCTTTTGAAGGCTGGAAGCTCTAATCAACATCTAACAAAATGAATTTTAAGAGAGTATTTTTTGTGCTAATCATTAGCATTTCATTCACTTCCGTTTTTGCGCAACAAGACGGTTATTGGGACAAAGAAAGAGTAACCACAAAAGAAATCGTTCTTTCGGCAAGGAATAAAATTGTCGTTAAAACCGAAGATTTTCCTGTGGGAACCACCGAAGTTGTTTATAGGATAACAATTCTGAACGAAAACCAACAGTTGGCAAACAGTTTAGTTTCTGTATTAAAATCCATTCCTGACCCAACAGGAATCAGTCAGGGTTCGGCTGGGGCGGTTTTCCTCTTGTCGAAAATTTCAGGGGATGACAAATGCAAATACGCCATTTTTTCAAATGAAATCGTAGCCACCGAATACAAAGAAAGTGGAAATGCAAAGAAAGCTTGTTTTGTCCAGCAAGAAGCAATCAGTAAGGATGCTAAAAGGCTTTCGCTAGATAAATCGACTTGTTTGTACGCTAATTCGAACGCTATGTGGTTCGGTTTTGAAAGCAAGAATTGGATAATGAACCAAAAAATCATTCTGGAAGTGGTGCCTTGGGTCAATAACAGATTGAGTAGAGGATGGACTTTGGAAAATCGAAAATTGATTATCAATCTATGTAAAGCGGATGATTTGGCCAAAAAAATCCCTAATTCGGATGAGTTTTGTGTCTGTGTGCTTGACAAGGTGCAAAAGGAGTACAAGTTTCAGGAATTCCAAAAACTACTTTCCATTGAAAAATCAAAAGTATTCAAGGATTTTGGAAAGGCTTGTTTTAACGAAACGGGAGCTTCTAATGTGATTTATTTGGATTTACGCAACCAAGCATCGGATTTGGCTAAACAGGGGAAATACGGCGACGCTATTTCAAAACTGCAAAGCATTATAGTTGATGGAAAGGCCACTGTTTTAGATTACAATGCGCTAGGATATGCTTATATTATAACAAAACAGTACGGAAAAGCGATTAAATTCCTTAAACAAGGCGAGATGCTCGATAATTCTGAATTGTTGTTACAATTGAATTTAGCGCACGCGTATTTGTTGAATAAAGACTTCAAATCCGCTAAATCCATTTATAAAAAATACCAATCGCAGAATGTGACCGACGGTTTGGGTTGGACTCAAAAAGTGAAGCTAGACTTCGAAACCTTCGAAAAAGCAGGATTACCAAATGCTGATTTCGAAAGGGTTTTGAGATTGTTTGAAGATTAAAAAGTTATCTAGCATCTAAAACTAAAACCCAAAAACTAATGCGCATTTTGAAAGCAACTTATCACAAATACATTTTACAATTCAAGCGACCTTCCGGAACTTCTCGTGGCGTTATGACCGAGAAAGAGACTTGGTTTATCGTTCTCGAAAAGGAGGGTAAAAAAGGAATAGGCGAATGCGGAATCCTTAGAGGTTTGAGTATTGACGACAGACCCGATTACGAAGAAAAATTGCGATGGACTTGTGCTAATATCCATCTGGGTGAAAACCAACTTTGGGAAGCCTTGATCGAGTTTCCTTCGATACAATTTGGGGTCGAAATGGCGTTCCGGTCTTTAGGAAGCGAAACCCCTTTTTTATTGTTTCCATCCGACTTCACCGATGGCAAAAAAGGCATCCCGATAAACGGATTGGTTTGGATGGGTGAGGAGTTTTTTATGAAGCAACAAATCGAGGAAAAATTAGCCGATGGATTTCGATGTGTTAAACTCAAAATTGGCGCTATTAATTTTGATGCGGAATTACAATTATTGCGATTTATTAGGGAACATTTCACTCCGGAGCAAGTCGAGATTCGGGTGGATACTAATGGTGCTTTCGATGCATATTCAGCTTTAGATAAAATAACACAATTGTCTGAATTTAAAATACATAGTATAGAGCAACCTATTCAAAAAAACAATACTGACAGTATGGCAGAGTTGTGTAAAACCACCCCAATTCCCATCGCCTTGGACGAAGAGTTAATAGGTGTGTTTTCATTGGAAGATAAAGAAGAATTACTGCAAAAAATCAAGCCACAATACCTCATTTTAAAGCCTAGTTTTATTGGTGGTTTTCGAGGGACAAAGGAGTGGATTTTACTGGCTGAAAAACACCAAATAGGTTGGTGGATTACCTCGGCTTTGGAGTCTAATATTGGGTTAAATGCCATCGCACAATGGACTTTTTTACAACATAATTTGATGCCTCAGGGATTAGGAACCGGAGCTTTGTATAACAACAATTTCGATTGTCCGCTGGAGGTTTTTCAAGGACAATTGTGGTATAAAAAGGATGCGGATTGGGATTTTGATTTTGATTCGAAAAATTGGAATTAGTTTTTATTTTTTGAGTTGCCGTTACTCAGAAGCATTGATAATGTTTTTAAACCCTCGGTTCTATCGGCAACCAATTTGACAATGCTAATAAACGGAATGAATAATATCATTCCAGCGGCTCCCCATATTATGCCGCCGGCAATTATCATGACAATGATAACGAGTGTATTTATTTTCAAACGGCCTCCTACTGCAAAAGGGAATATGATGTAGGCTTCCATAATCTGGACAATGCTAAAAACTAAAATCACACCCAGTGGATACCAGATGGAATTGAAGGTAATCCACGATACTGTGATTGGCAAAAGTGACGAGATAATGATTCCTACATAGGGGATAAATGTGAGAATGGAAGCAATAAAGCCAAAGAGAAAAGGGTGGGGGATACCAATGATGGTGAGTCCAATGCTGTTTAAAATCCCAACAATCAAATACACTAACAACATTCCCTTGATGAAATTATAATAGGCATGAATGGTTTCGACAAGAATTTCGTGAATGGTTTCTTTTCTATGGGAAGGAAAAATGGCATAGAGCACATGCACCAATGCCCGGCGATGGTAAAGAATTAGCACGGAATAAACAGGAATTATTAAAAGATAGAAAACAGACTCAGAAAGGGAATATAAGGTGATTTTAAGCAATGAAACAGCCTGTGTTCCTGAACTGCTGATTAAATTTTTGAGGAACGCCATTTGTTTTTCCATGCTTATGTTAAATCGCTCGGTAAGAAAACCGCTTAATTGGCTTGCCGTTTCCAATAGTTTTATCTTAAGGGTTTGCCATTCATTCGAAAATTCTATCACCTGAGTGAATAGGAGATAAAGCAGTAATCCAAAAAAAACGGAAACACTAAAAATGGCAATGGATATGGCAACTGACTTGTTAATTCCTTTATGCTCCATCCATTTGCATATTGGATACAGAATAAAGCTAATGAGCACAGCAAAACTTAATGGAATAAAAAGGGTTTTACCTAGGTAAAGCAACACGGAAACCAACAGGACGTATAAAAGAATGTCTAATGAAGAATATTTTTTGTTAGGAAAGGATGTCGGTGTTTTCAGGATATTTGCCATGATGAATCGGAATTTTAACGGTTATATTTTTCGATACTAATTCTTTCCACTCTTTTTTAAAATCATAATTCATCAAAAAGGAATTGTTTCCCCCCTTCTCCTAAAAATACTTTTCTATCAACTCGGTCAATGCCATAATATTTACAGGTTTTGAAATATAATCGGTGCAACCAGCATTTATAGCATTGTCCCGGTCTGTAGATAGTCCATTTGCGGTTTGTGCGATAACGATTAGATCTTTGTTGAACTTGCGAATTTCTTTCGTAGCTTCATAACCATCCATTTCAGGCATGTTAATGTCCATCATTACCAAATCTATATCTGGGGTATTTCGGCAAGTATCGATTGCATCCAATCCAGTGCTTACTTTTATGATTTCTTTTGCGAATTTTTTTACGGCAATAGTCATCAACAATTTTGAAATTTCATCGTCTTCGACAATTAATATTTTTAAGTTTTTAATTTTTGTTTGTATTTTTTCTATTGGGATGTCAACTTTGATTGTTTTTTGGACATCTTGTTCTTTTATATAGGGAATGGTAAAATAGAAAGTACTTCCTTTTCCCACTTTGCTTTCGACCCAAATTTTACCCCCTAGCATTTCAACATAAGCCTTAGAAATGGCTAATCCCAATCCTGAACCCGACTTATTTCGACTGAGAGATTCATTGGCTTGTCTGAACCTTTCAAATATGAATTTTTGCTCGTATCTTGAAATGCCCATACCGGAATCTTTTACATAAAACTCTAAGAAGTTTCCTTTTTTGATGTAACCAAATTCCACTGACCCTTCATCAGTAAATTTTATGGCATTTTTCACAAGGTTGGTCAGAATGGCATACATTTTCTCGCAATCCGTTTTTATTGTGGCTTCTTTTGCGTTTAATGTGTTATTGAAGCGGATTTGTATGCCCTTTTGTTTTGCCTCAGGGGAGAAGAAGGTGTGTAAATATTCAATTTGTTCGTTTACGTTAGTTTCCGATAATGAAATTTCTACTTCGCGCGCTTCCACTTTTGAGATGCTAATAATGTCGTTTATGATATTGAGCATACGAGCGCCACTTTTTTCGATGATATCAATGTATTCTTGTTGTAATTCTCCGGATAATTTAGGTTCTTTTAAAAGTTCTGTGAATCCCAAAATGCCATTCATAGGTGTACGGATTTCGTGGCTCATATTCGCCAGGAATGCGGACTTCAAACGATCACTTTCCTCTGCTTTTTCCTTAGCCTTGATTAATTCTTTTTGCGTTTGCTTTCGTTCAGTGATTTCTCTAGCAATTAAAATAAAATGCTTGTTTTTATTATTGCTTTCAGCTATTGGCGATACAGAAAGTTCAAAACATTTTTTGCCTTGAGGTAATTCTAAATCGTACTGATGTCCGGATGACCAGCCTTTTTCATTAGCTTCGTTTAATGCCGCTAAAATCGCATCAGCTGCATCAGCAGGGAGTACTTCATGAAAAAGTCTTCCCGTAAAAAGATCTGGGGAGACAGTGAGTGCATGCTCACGATGGGAATGGTAGTAATAAATTCGTCCTTCTAAATCAACTTCAAACAGTAAATCAGGAATAGCTTCAATGATAGTTGACATATTATCATACATCTTTTTAGTATTTTCTTCCAGCTGTTTGCGTTCAGTAATATCTCGGATAATTTTCATTACGGCAGGCTGTCCCAGGTAGTCTATTTTTACGGATTCAACCTCAACATTTCTATTTTTTTTATTTTTGGTTTTAATGATAGTTTCAAAATCAAATTTACCGGTTGCATTAAGCGCTTCGATTCTATTGCTTCTAACTTTTTCAGTAGCTGTATCAATGTCTTTACTATTTAAGGCGGTAAGTTCCTCTTTAGTATACCCTAAAATAGAGGTTGCGGCATGATTTGCCTCAATGAAATTAGATGTTTTGTTACCTTCTTCAATTTTTTCAATTGTTATGCTGTCTCGGTTACTTTCAAAAAGAGTTCGGTATTTTTCTTCACTAAGCCGCAATGCTTCTTCTGCCTTTTTGCTTTCAGTGATGTCGAATAAGGTGATAAAGGATTGCTCCCCATTTTCCCCTGAAACTCCGCTAAGGCAGACAACATAGTCCTGATAGTTGCCTTTTATTACCACCTCACACATTTCCTTTTCCTGGCCACTTATTACTTTATCAAGGAAGGAACTGAAGATTTCTCGGCAATCGCCTGCAAGGAAAAGAGCCAGCCGTTTGTTTATTAAAAGGGACCGTTCTTGACCAAGAATTTGTGCCGCCATGAAATTTAGCTCCGTAATCTCGCCTTCTTTGGACAATGTTAAATAGCCAGAAGGAGCGAAGTCGTATAATTCTGCAAATTTATTTGCTTCAATTTCAGCTTGTTTTTTTGCCAAAAGGAGTTCCTCATTCTGCATTTCAAGTTCAATCTGGTGTACATCAAGTTCATGGATGAGTTCCAGCGTTTCTATGTAAGACAATTTGGTGTCTGGTGTTATTTTCTTCTTTTTGATGATTAATTCTTCGGCTTTTTTACGAAGAAGTAAATCCTTTTCTAATTTGGTTTTGCCGTTTTTCATGATGTAAGAGCATTAACTGTATGTATTTTTGCTTTATTCATTGGAGTGTATTTCTTTGATTTCTTAGTCTTTATTTTCATTGAGTCGAAATAGACATTGGATTATTTTTTTGTCATCTGCAATGTAGGTGTCTCCATTGAATTCTAGAACTATCGTTTTATTATCGGCTGTGGTAATCTCCAAGTCATCACAATGTATGAATTCTTCCCGAACCAGTTTTTTAAAGGCATCGATAGAAGGAATCAGTTTTTTAAATAGGCCAATACTCCATATTTCTTTTCCAATAAATTGTTTTTTGGACTCCCCCAAAAGTTCCACTAAGTAAGGATTCACATCAATCACTTTTCCAGTATCGGCATCAAGAACTAATATTCCCTCTTTCGCTGTTTTAAATAGGTGTCGATAACGGGTTTCCTCGCTTTTTTGCAGTTTTTCGTTGGCTTCTTTTAGGTCTAATTCCAGTTGTTTGAATTTGGTTACATCATTGAAAGTGAGAACCAGTCCGTCAATGTGGTCATCTAGCGTGCGATAAGGCATAATTTTCACATCATACCACCTCCCATCCGTGGTCGAAATTGATTTCTCTATAAAGTTGAGGGTTTTAATAACTTGTTTAGAATGAATTACTATTTCTGGATACTGAAGATCGGTCATCAAGTCCGTGATGGGTCTGCCAATGTCGGTATTGCGCACCTTATATATATTGGTAATAGGGTCGGTAAATCGACGAATATTCAACTCCTTGTCTAGAAAAAGTGTGGCAATTTCCGTACTGTTGAGCAGGTTTTTCATATCGTTGTTTGCCTGTACATAATCGGTAACCTTATTTTGCAGTTCAATGTTTACGGTATGTAGTTCTTCGTTTAAACTCTGCATTTCTTCCTTGGAGGTGGTGAGTTCCTCGTTTGTAGATTGCAACTCCTCATTTGTGGATTGCAGTTCCTCATAGGTTGTTTTTATTTCTTCCTCGGAGTTATGCATCTCTTCTTTTACCCTTTTTAGGTCTTCATAACATTGTTGCAATTCAATTTCTAATTCTTTTTCTCGTTTGTTTGAACTTTGTTTAAGATTTAATACTTGGGATTCCTCTATTTTAGGTAAATCTTTGAAGACAATCATAACCTTTCCTTTCAAAGTGGCTGGTTTTTCTATTTGTTGAATTATTATATCAACGTATTGTTCATTGCCATAGTTTTCTATTTTAATTTTTCTCAAGGTCACGGGCTCGTAATTTTTTAGTGCTTTTTGAAAAGCAATGGGTAGTTCGAGCCTTACATCATTGCGAAGCATTGCAAAAATGTTCCAGTTTGCCTTTCCTGCTATGGGTTCAAGATATTTCCCGGTGCGCCCCGTAATATAGATAATATCCCCTTTTTCACTTACCAGCACACTAGCGGGGGCAAAATCATTGATTATAATTTGATCAGCAAGGGTTTGAATGTTTTCTTCGTTTATTGGTGTTGCCAAGATTTTTGTTTTTATTTTATTATTAATTGAAAAGGAACTTGGGAAGTCTAGTAGACTAGAGGTTTTTGATAATGAGGAGCGTTTGAAAATTTTTAAGTTGGCATCAATCACATCAAATTCTTCATTATCGACACCCAGTGTTTCAGCCGAGCCCAGTACCATAATTCCACCTGGATTTAAACTGTAATTAAAAAGCCTAATTATTTTTTTTTGCAATTCGGGCTCCATGTAAATCAACATGTTGCGGCAAGTAAGCAGATTCAATTTGGTAAATGGAGGATCTTTGATTACATTATGGTGGGCAAAGACAACCATTTCTCTTATGGCGGTATTTACACGATAGCCATTAATATTATTAATGAAAAAACGGGAAAGGTGTTCCGGTGAAACATCAACTGCAATGTTTGGGGGGAAAACCCCTTTTCGAGCCTTTTCTATAGCTTCAAGATCAAGATCGGTGGCAAAAATCTGCAACTTTAAATTTCGCTTTTTTTTAAATTTTTCTAAAACCTCTTTGAAAACAATTGCCAATGAATAGGCTTCTTCTCCAGTGGAGCATCCGCTGACCCAAGCTCTCAAAACAGTGCCGTCCGGTAGTTTTTCGAGCATCTCGGGTAGAACTACTTCTTTTAACTTTTTCCATACTTCAGTATCCCGGAAAAAGGAGGTGACGCCTATTAACAATTCCTTAAAAAGTATTTCGGTTTCTTTTGGGTTTTCCTGCATAAAACGAACATAGTTTTCGATTTTATTGATGTTGTGTATGCTTTTACGCCTTTCGACGCGGCGAAACAAGGTGTTTTTTTTATAGGAGGAAAAATCATGTCCTGTTTGTTCGCGGAGCAAAATTATAATTTTATCTAGGTAGCTTTTATTGGTGTTGTCTATTTCAATATCCCTTTTTTTTGAGGGCATAAATTGGAGGAAATGGATCAGTTTGGTCGGTAATTCTTCGACGGGGGCAATGATGTCAGCAATTACAGCCTTTACTGCGCTTCGTGGCATACTATCGAATTTTGCAGTTTCGGGATCTTGCA
>JBIKPM010000201.1:0-4524 GCA_044357435.1 Flavobacterium sp.
ATTGTTGGTTTCTAAGAAAGTTTTAGATTCTAATCTTGTTTTATAGTAAATGGAATAAAGGTTTTCGGAATAACCTTCTGATTTTAAATTGTTTTGCAGATATTCTAAAGTCAGATAAGTAAGGATACGATGAAGCGTTGTCAGTCGTTGTTGTCCGTCAATCAATTCATAGCCTTGTATGGTTGTTCCATTAATGTCTTGCCATTCTGCTTGTCTAACTACTACTGGTTGTAAACAATAAAAAGTATTTCTGTTGTTTGGCTCTTGTCTATATTCCCAAATGTCATTGAGTAATTGTAAAACATTTGTTTTTGTCCACCTGTAACCTCGTTGATATTCTGGAATGAAAAAGTTCTTTCCTAAAAGTTCTGTTACCGTTAATGTCTTTATTTGGTTTTCTTCCATAATGTCAATTCGTATTTATGTCGTGTCGCTTTACAATGACCGCCAACTCGTTTATATGTGTGACACAATCACACAAAGCCACCCCGTTTTGGGTAGATAGGTATGACAAAGGTCCTACTTTAGTTTGTTTCAAATATATAAAATTTATCTCATAAATCATTAAAAGAATCCCTTATTTGCTAAGTACTTTTCGTACCCAAATAGGTGTTTATTTTGTAATTTTTTCTTTCGTTATATACAAAAAGTTATAGGAATCATGCCAACTTCCCTCAATAGAATTCCCTAAATTTGTATCTCACAACATAAAAATGACAAACAATTATACCATCACCGGAATGACCTGCAACGACTGCCACACCAAAGTTGAACAAGCGTTGAATGCTATTGATGGAGTGGAAGCCGCTGTTTCTTTAGACCCGCCTATAGCGACCATCACCACGATAAAACACGTTCCCATTTTTAAATTCCAAAAAGCATTGTACGCCGCAGGGAATTACATTATCAGTGAAAGTGGTGCTGCACCTGAGAATTCCCTTTATAGCACGCCAATTGCAAACGATAGGAATACGGTTGTTTTGCCCCCTGGCGCTTCGGGAAAATATTATTGCCCGATGTTTTGCGAAGGCGACAAAGTCTATGACAAAGCCGGAGATTGTCCCGTTTGCGGAATGGACTTGGTGAAAGCCCCCGATTTAAACGCCACTAAAATAAGGTATACTTGCCCGATGCATCCCGAAATTGTCCAGGATCAACCTGGAGATTGTCCCATTTGCGGAATGGATTTGGTTCCAATGAAACCTTTGGACGAAGAAGAAAATAAATCCTATAAAGACTTGTTGCGCAAAATGAAAATTGCCATCGTGTTCACCCTTCCCATTTTCATCATTTCGATGCTGGAAATGCTGCACAACAATCCGCTATTGCAACTAATGGAAACCCAAAAATGGAATTGGGTACAACTTTTCTTGTCACTTCCCGTGGTTTTTTATACCGGCTGGATCTTTTTTGTACGCGCCTGGAAATCGATTGTCAGTTGGAATCTCAATATGTTCACCCTGATAGGAATAGGAACCGGAATCGCTTTTTTGTTTAGTATTGCTGGACTCTTGTTTCCTGATTATTTTCCGGATGAATTCAAGCATCACGGAACGGTTTCACTCTATTTTGAGGCTACCGTGGTGATATTAACCCTCGTTTTATTGGGACAATTGATGGAAGCCAAAGCCCACGGACAAACGAATAAAGCCATAAAAGAACTACTGAAACTCGCCCCGACCGAAGCCACTTTGCTCATTGACAGAACCGACAAAGTCATCTCCATTCAAGACATCCAGAAAGGCGATTTGTTGCGAGTCAAGCCCGGAGAAAAAATCCCCGTGGACGGAAAAATAACCGATGGCGAAAGTTCCATTGACGAAGCCATGATTTCTGGGGAACCCATTCCTGTTGATAAAACAATTGGTGATACTGTTATAGCGGGAACGATTAATGGCAACAAATCTTTCGTGATGGTTGCCGAAAAAGTGGGTTCGGAAACCCTGCTTTCGCAAATTGTGCAAATGGTGAATGATGCCAGTCGTTCGAGAGCACCTATCCAGAAATTAGCCGACAGTATTGCCAAATATTTTGTGCCTATTGTGGTCATAATTTCAATACTTACATTTTTTGTTTGGGCGCAATTTGGTCCCGAACCAGCGATGGTTTATGGATTTATCAATGCTATTGCGGTATTGATTATTGCCTGCCCGTGTGCTTTGGGATTGGCTACACCCATGTCGGTTATGGTTGGAGTAGGTAAGGGGGCACAATCGGGGGTTTTGATAAAAAATGCCGAAGCCCTGGAAAATATGAACAAGGTAAATGTTTTGATAACCGACAAAACAGGAACCATTACCGAAGGAAAACCATCGGTAGAGCAAGTCTATTCGGTTGCTAATGAATCAGAAAATTTGTTACACTACATCGCTTCCTTGAATCAATACGGCGAGCATCCTTTGGCGCAAGCCGTGGTGAATTATGCCAAATCCAAAAATGTCGCTTTGGCAGAAGTGAAGGATTTTGAATCCATTTCCGGCAAAGGGGTTATTGGAACAGTCGCCAACAAAAAGGTGGCTTTGGGAAACCAAAAACTAATGGAGCAAATAGGGGCAAGTGTTTCTGATGATTTAGAAAATAAAATCATCGTCGAACAAAAACTGGGGAAAACGGTTTCCTATATTTCCATAGATGGAATTGCCGTTGGTTTTGTGTCCATTTCCGATAAAATAAAACCGACAAGTGTTGCTGCCATCAAGGAACTGATGCGACAGGGTATTGAAGTGATAATGATTACCGGTGATAATGAAAATACCGCAAAAGCAGTCGCCGACGAATTACATCTAACAAGTTTTATTGCTAATTGTTTACCGGAAGACAAACTGGAGGCAATAAAACGTTTACAAGCCGAAGGAAAAATCGTGGCCATGGCGGGCGACGGAATCAACGATGCTCCGGCTTTGGCGCAAGCCAACATAGGAATTGCCATGGGAACGGGGACAGATGTGGCGATTGAAAGTGCCAAAATTACTCTGGTGAAAGGAGATTTACAAGGTATTGTGAAAGCCAAAAACTTGAGTCATGCGGTTATGGGAAACATCAAACAGAATTTATTTTTTGCCTTTATCTATAATGTATTTGGAATTTCGGTTGCTGCGGGAGTTTTGTATCCGGTTTTTGGAATATTATTGTCGCCAATGATTGCGGCTGCGGCTATGAGTTTCAGTTCTGTTTCCGTGATACTGAATTCGTTGCGATTGCGGAATTTTAGAATGTAATGTTGTTGTAAACACTATCGATTTGTCATTTCTGTAGAGGGTATTTAATTTGGTATTGGATCAATCATTTCAATTGGTTATTTACAATTTAAAATTTTTCTCGATGGCACGAATCATTTCGCCTGCAATATCTTTATTGGTGGCACCTTCAATACCTTCAAGCCCTGGAGAGGAGTTGACTTCAAGCAACAAAGGTCCTTTTGAGGAACGGATAATATCTACGCCAGCGACTTTTAGATCCATTGCTTTTGCGGCACGAATGGCTATTTTTTTCTCTTCGGGCGTTGGTTTTATTACTGAGGCTGTTCCTCCAAGATGAATATTGGCTCGGAATTCACCTTGCATTGCTTCCCGCTGAATGGTGGCAACCACTTTTCCATCGACCACAAACAAACGCAAGTCTTTTCCGTTGGCTTCTTTTATGAATTCTTGCACCAAAATATTGGCATTCAAGCTCTTGAAGGCATTGATGACGCTCTCGGCTGCTTTTTTGGTTTCGGCCAAAACAACGCCTTTTCCTTGGGTTCCTTCGAGTAATTTCACGATTAACGGAGAACCGCCCACCATTTTTATCAAGTCGTCCGTATCCAAAGGTGAATTGGCAAAACCGGTTGTTGGAATGTCAATCCCGCTTTGCAAAAGCAATTGAAGGGAGAAAAGCTTGTCCCGCGACTGTGTGATTGCAGTGGAAGAATTGAGACAATATACGTTTAGTGCCTCGAATTGCCGAGTCAAAGCGCAACCATAAAAGGTAATACTAGGTCGAATTCTTGGAATAACAGCATCAAATTGATTTAGGATTAAACCACCACGATAATGAATCTCAGGAGTTTTGGCATCCAACTTCATATAGCATTCCTTGATGTTCAAAAAGTGCATTTCGTGACCCCGCATTTCGCCGGCTTCCATAATTCGTTTATTGCTGTACAATTCCGGATTACTGGCTAAAAGTCCGATGCGCAAACCGGAACTCGCTTTCTCGGAATTTTTATAAACTTCTTTTAAACTATCGCTTGTGGGTTGGCCTAAAAGATATTGTTGCTCGGGATCCACCAAAACTCTTCCGCTCATGGCTTCACGACCCAATAGCATTCGAAAGCCCATGGAATCTCTATTGGTCAAGGTCATTTCAATAATCCAGTTTGAATTGCCAATTTCTAAATTGGTTTGAATTACATAACGTTCTTCCCGAAATCCGCTGGAACTTTTCACGATTCGTTTGTCTACCAATGGAGCTTCGCAATGGATAACTGTCTTGACGTTGTTTTGGATGGGATTAATGTCAAATTTGACCCAATTTTGTCCT
>JBIKPM010000202.1:0-4518 GCA_044357435.1 Flavobacterium sp.
AAACGGTTCCAAAAAACACACAAAAAGGGAAATAATCCATGAAATCCAAATGATTTGAAATGACGGTAATCTGAACCAGGCAAAAAACGGCAAAAGCCACGTGAATGCTGCCGTCTATGTAAAAATCAAATATTTTCCTGAAAATCTTCATCTAACAAAAATAATCAACGTTGTTAATAAATAACAATTTTAGTTGAAAGATTCCCAAAAATCAGCTGCTTGAACCCCATTTATTTTGATAATAATCCATAAATTTGCACCTTCAAAAAACAATACTTTTACCATTACATGAAAACAGATTCATTTGCTTTAAGACACATTGGACCAAGAGAAAAAGACCTTCAACACATGTTGAAAACAATAGGGGTTGAGTCTATTGAACAGCTAATATATGAAACTTTTCCTGATACTATTCGCCTTAAAAAGCCACTGGATTTAAACCCTGCAATGACTGAATATGAGTATCTCAATCACATTTCGCAATTGGGAACTAAAAATAAAATGTTCCAGTCCTACATTGGCTTAGGCTACAATCAGGCTATTGTACCAGCCGTAATTCAAAGAAATATTCTCGAAAACCCGGGATGGTATACCGCATACACTCCTTATCAGGCAGAAATTGCACAAGGTCGTCTAGAAGCCATTTTGAATTTCCAAACCATGGTTATTGAATTGACCGGAATGGAAATTGCCAATGCCTCCTTGCTTGACGAAGCAACTGCCGCTGCTGAAGCCATGGCATTGTTATTTGACGTTCGTTCTCGTGATCAAAAGAAAAATAACATTTGTAAATTTTTCGTTTCTGAGGAAATATTACCACAAACTTTGTCCGTTTTACAAACACGCTCCACCCCTATTGGCGTGGAATTAGTTATTGGGAATCACGAAAATTTTGATTTTTCGACCGATTTTTTTGGAGCCATTCTTCAATATCCCGGGAAATATGGACAAGTTCATGATTATACTGATTTTATTGCCAAAGCAGCAACAAATGAAATAAAAGTAGCCGTTGCAGCCGATATTTTGAGTTTAACTAAACTGATACCTCCAGGTGAAATGGGCGCAGCAGTTGTAGTGGGAACCACGCAACGTTTTGGAATTCCTTTAGGTTATGGCGGACCGCATGCCGCTTACTTTGCCACAAAAGATGAATATAAAAGAAGCATGCCGGGAAGAATTATTGGCGTGACCGTTGATACTGACGGAAATCGTGCGCTTCGTATGGCTTTGCAAACTCGCGAACAACACATTAAACGCGACAAAGCAACTTCCAATATTTGTACGGCGCAAGTTTTACTGTCTGTTATGGCAGGGATGTATGCCGTTTTCCACGGTCCAAAAGGACTGCAATATATTGCCAATAAAATTCATGCCTTGACAGCGACGTTGGCAAATGAACTTGAAAAATTAGGCTTACAACAAACCAATACCGCTTTCTTTGATACCATTGTTATAAAAGCTGATGCCAAAAAAGTACGCGCCATAGCTGAACAAAACGAAGTCAATTTCTACTATATCGACGAAAATAACGTTTCCATATCCTTGAACGAAACTAGCAGTATTGCCGATATAAATAAAATAGTTGGGATTTTCGCTTCCGCAAATGACACTCAGGCAACTACAATTGAAACCTTGACTGAAACCAATCATTTTCCTTCCAATTTAGGAAGAACCTCAACATTCTTGCAACACGACGTTTTCAATAAATACCATTCAGAAACCGCTCTGATGCGTTACATCAAAATGTTGGAACGCAAAGATTTGGCATTAAACCACTCCATGATTTCGTTGGGTTCCTGCACCATGAAGCTGAATGCCGCTGCCGAAATGTTGCCATTGAGCAATGCTTTTTGGAACAACATTCATCCCTTTGCACCCTTGGATCAAGCACAAGGTTACCAAGAAATGTTACGAAAACTGGAACAGCAATTAAACGTAATTACGGGTTTTGCAGGAACAACTTTACAGCCTAATTCTGGTGCACAAGGGGAATATGCCGGACTTATGGTGATTCGTGCCTATCATCAATCTCGCGGCGATCACCACAGAAATATTGCCTTAATTCCTTCATCGGCACACGGAACCAATCCAGCTTCGGCAGCGATGGCTGGAATGAAAGTGATTGTCACCAAAACATTGGAAAACGGAAATATCGACGTGGAAGATTTGCGTGAAAAAGCCATCGAGCACAAGGACGATTTGTCTTGTTTGATGGTGACTTATCCGTCTACGCACGGTGTTTTTGAAAGCGCTATCAAAGAAATTACACAAATCATCCACGATAATGGTGGTCAAGTTTACATGGATGGTGCCAATATGAATGCGCAAGTGGGATTGACCAACCCAGCTACTATTGGCGCTGATGTTTGTCACTTGAACTTGCATAAAACTTTCGCAATTCCTCACGGTGGCGGAGGGCCTGGCGTTGGCCCAATATGTGTGGCACCACAATTAGTTCCTTTTTTACCAACAAATCCCCTAATTCCAACAGGGGGTGAAAGTGCCATTACTGCAATTTCTGCTGCACCTTGGGGTTCGGCTTTGGTTTGCTTGATTTCCTATGGTTACATTGCGATGTTAGGGACGGAAGGTTTGACTGATGCCACAAAATATGCCATTTTGAATGCTAATTATATCAAGGAAAAATTAAACGGTCATTACGACACTTTATATTCCGGAGAAATGGGTCGTGCCGCTCACGAAATGATTTTGGAATGCCGCCCTTTCAAACAAAAAGGAATCGAAGTAACCGATATTGCCAAACGTTTGATGGATTATGGTTTTCATGCGCCTACGGTTTCTTTTCCGGTTGCTGGAACTTTGATGATTGAACCCACAGAAAGCGAAAATTTGGAAGAATTAGACCGTTTTTGCGATGCGATGATTTCCATCAGAAAAGAAATTGAAGCGGCTACATTGGAAGACAAAAACAATGTTTTGAAAAATGCTCCCCATACTTTAGGAATGTTGACTGCCAATGTTTGGAATTTTCCATACACAAGAGAACAAGCTGCTTTCCCATTGGAATATATTGCGGAAAATAAGTTTTGGCCAACCGTCCGCAGAGCAGATGACGCCTACGGAGACCGTAACTTGGTTTGCAGTTGCGCTCCAATTGAAGCGTATATGGAGCACTAATTTAAGGTTGAAAACATCCCGGAAATCAAGGCGTTTTTTTTATCAAAACTATGAGAGACATCCAAAATCGCGAAGATTTACATTTATTGATGAGTGAATTTTATATGAAATTACTTGCTGACAGTAAAATCAATTTCATTTTCAATGAAGTGGCAAAAATAGATTTGGAGCCCCATTTATTGGAATTGGTTGATTTTTGGGAACAAATACTTTTTGACACAGGAAGTTATAGAAAAAATGTACTCCAAATTCACTTGGATTTAAACCAAAAAATAAAACTTTCTTCAGCACATTTTGCCATTTGGCTCCACTATTTCAATCTAACCATTGATGAAAATTTTGAGGGACAAATTGCGGAAAATATGAAAACAAGGGCTTTATCTATTGCAACGGTAATGAAAATAAAAATGTAGTTTTTTTATGTGTTTTTTTAAAACATTGCATTTTTATCTATAAATTAGCCTATAATTTTTATAAGAAATTCCAATGAAGATAAAAATAACAGGAGTAGGAAGTTATATTCCAGAAATAAAAGTTGCCAATACTGACTTTAGCAAACACGTGTTTTTAAATGAAGACGGATCTCCTTTTGGTTACCCAAACGAAGTGGTAATCGGGAAATTTAAAAGCATTACGGGAATCGAAAAAAGACGGTATGCAGCACCTGAACAGTCTACTTCTGATTTGGCACTTTTAGCTTCAAAAAAAGCAATTGAAAATGCAGGAATTGACCCTGAAACTATTGATTATATAATTTTTGCGCACAATTTTGGTGATGTAAAACATGGCAGCATACAATCGGACATGATTCCGAGTTTGGCCACAAGAGTCAAACAAAAATTACAAATAAAAAACCCAAAATGTGTCGCTTACGACATTCTTTTTGGTTGTCCAGGCTGGATAGAAGGGGTGCTTCAAGCCAATGCTTTTATCAAATCAGGCATGGCAAAACGCTGTTTGGTGATAGGAGCAGAAACCCTTTCGAGAGTGGTCGATCCTCATGACAGGGATTCCATGATTTATTCAGACGGTGCCGGAGCAACCATAATCGAAGCTTCAAACGATGAAAGTGGGTTGTTATCTTATGAAAGTGCCACTTACGCTTACGATGAAGCGGGTTATTTATTTTTCGGAAAATCATATAATCCAAAATTAGACGAAGACACTCGCTATATAAAAATGTATGGTCGAAAAATATATGAATTTGCCTTGAGCGAAGTCCCTTCGGCGATGAAAAGTTGTTTGGACAAAAGCGGATTGGGAATCGATGACGTCAAAAAAATCCTGATTCATCAAGCCAATGAGAAAATGGACGAAGCCATAATCAATAGGTTTTACAAATTATATGACAAATCAGTCCCAAAAGACATCATGCCCATG
>JBIKPM010000203.1:0-4510 GCA_044357435.1 Flavobacterium sp.
CATTACCATACTGTCCAGGCCACCACTGGTAGCCAAAAGCAATTTTTTTCCACTTAAAAAAGGAAAGTTTTGAAAAATATGGCTTTGGAATTTTTGTAGCATTTTCAAATTTAGTAAATTCATTTGAATTTAACTTAAAACTTCTCTCATCGCTTTGGCTTTGAGCAAACATTCTTCATACTCCATTTCAGGAATGGATTGTGAAGTTATTGCACTTCCCACAGAAAATGAGGCGTATTTCTTTTCTTGATTGTATAAAATACTCCTAATGACAACATTAAAATCGAAGTCGCTATTCGGCGTAAAATAACCTACGGCTCCACTATACAAACCTCTTTTGGTTTCCTCCAATTCTTCGATGATTTTCAGCACCGAAACTTTAGGGGTTCCCGTCATACTCCCCATCGGAAAAGTAGTTTTAATCACTTCAGCGACGGTATATTGATGGTCTAATTTTGAGGTGATAGTAGAAATCATTTGGTGGACTTGCTCAAAAGAATAAATACCGCATAGTTCTTCCACTTTCACAGAACCCTTTTGTGCGGTTCGTGACAAGTCATTCCGAACTAAGTCAGCTATCATGATATTTTCGGTACGCTCTTTGGGATCTGAAGCCAATTCACTTTTTGATTTTTCGTCTTCAACTGCATCCAAGAATCGTTTTGCAGTTCCCTTAATAGGCTGTGAAATAACCAACTCCCCTTCCTTCTTTAAATACCGTTCCGGAGAAGCTGAAAGTAAAAAATGGGAGTTGTTTTTAAAAAATACAGCTTGGGGAGATTTTGAAATTTTGTTCAGTTTTGAAAACTTTTCCAGTGGGTTGATGTCCGCATTTTCAACGAAAAACTCCATACAAAAATTGGCTTCATAAATATCGCCCCGATGAATATGTTCTAAGATTTTGGATACTTTTTTTAGGTAATTTTCTTTTGAAATTCGTTGTTGTACCTCTTCTGAAAGTAATCGGGATGGATCGGGTGTGACAAAAATTTGGGATTGTAGTTTTAGTATCTCTTGGTAATCACTTTCCACTTCAACATCGCACATGGTGAGATATTGTATCTCAAGTTGATTCCCCTTCAGTGTAACTATTTTTTTGGGCTGGAAGAAAAACAAATCCGGAAAATTCAATCCATCAAAGTTACTGGAATGTAAAGCCTCGATATCATTTTTTAAATCATAGGACAAATAACCAAAAAGCCAGTCTTTGGTCGTTTGTTGATATTGTTTCAAATCTTCGAAAGCGTTGTGATAATCTGTCTTTACCGAGGTAAAAGCATCCACGCCAAGCATACAATCATAACTGGAATATTGTTGAGGATAATTGTTACTGTCCATGAAAATGACTTCTCGAAATTGTTGTGCCCAAGTCAATAATTGTTGTTTGAATTGGACAGGATTATCGATGTGTTTTATAATTGATGTTCTCAAAGAATTGGAATGTTGTTAAAAATTCAAAATTACGACAAATATTAATTAGATTTTTCGCTACATTTATGCTGTAATCAAACACTAAAACAGTACATTATGAAAATCGCAACCATTATTATCCGAACTTTAATAGGGCTTTTACTCCTTTTTGCGTCAATCGGTTTCTTTTTAAAACTAATGCCGGAACCCACCACAACTGGTGATTTTAAGGCTTTTCAACTAGGTCTTGTTGCTTCAACTTATCTAATGCCTTTGGCTAAAACGGTTGAATTACTTTGCGGATTGTCATTTGTAAGCGGACGCTATGTAACATTGGCAAATATTGTAATTCTTCCTATTACACTAAACATATTATTCATTAATTTTTTTTTGTCTCCAGAAGGAATTCCCATTGCCCTATTTATGTTTGTTGGGAATTTGTTTTTAATTTACAGACATTGGAACAATTATAAAAGTGTATTCGTGGCCTAAAAAACAAACCCGACAGATTTTTGAAAATTGTCGGGTTTACAAATTGAATATGCTTTTCTAATTACACGTGCAAAGCTCTATTATCCGTTGCTGCCAATGCCGCTTCTTTTATCGCTTCCGCAAAAGTGGGATGTGCGTGACTCATTCTTGAAATATCTTCGGCAGATGCTTTGAATTCCATTGCAGTAACCGCTTCGGCAATCAAATCGGCGCAACGAGCACCAATCATGTGAACACCCAAAACCTCATCGGTTTTGGCATCAGCCAGAATTTTTACGAATCCGTCTAAATCTCCTCCGGCTCTTGCTCTTCCCAATGCCTTGAAAGGAAAACTACCCGATTTGAATTCAACTCCAGCCGCTTTTAATTGCTCTTCGGTTTGTCCTACTGCAGCCACTTCTGGCCAAGTATAAACTACTCCTGGAATTAAATTATAATTAATGTGTGGTTTTTGACCCGCAATTATTTCAGCAACCATTGTTCCTTCTTCTTCGGCTTTGTGAGCCAACATTGCCCCACGAACTACGTCACCAATGGCGTAAATATTGGGAACATTTGTTTGTAAATGATCGTTCACTTCAACCATTCCTCTTTCTGAAATTTTTACTCCTGCTTTATCGGCATTCAAACCGTCAGTATAGGGACGACGACCTACAGAAACCAAGGAATAATCGCCTTCGAGAGTGATGGTTTCTCCTTTTGCATTTTCGGCTTGAACAGTTACGTTGTCGCCATTTCTTTCTACTGATTTCACTTTGTGGGAAACGTAGAATTTCATTCCTTGTTTTTTCAGGACTTTGGTCAATTCTTTAGACAATGAAGCATCCATTCCCGGAATAATCCGGTCCATAAATTCCACTACTGAAACTTGTGCTCCCAATCGTAAATACACTTGTCCTAATTCGATTCCGATAACACCACCACCAATGATTACAAGATGTTTTGGCACTTCTTTCAATTTCAACGCTTCGGTTGAAGTGATGATTCTTTCTTTATCGATTTTGATGAATGGCAACGAAGATGGTTTAGAACCCGTGGCAATAATGATGTTTTTTGCCTCGATAGTTTCCGAAGTTCCATCCGCTTTGGCAATAGCAACGTGAGTGGCATCTATAAAAGACCCTAATCCATTAAAAACAGTCACTTTATTTTTATCCATCAAATAGTTGATTCCTCCTGAAGTTTGGTCAACAACCGCTTGTTTACGGGCAATCATTTTTTCTAAATTCACTTTCACTTCACCAGAAACCTCAATTCCGTGTTCCGCAAAATGAGCTACTTCGCTATAATGATGAGAAGATGACAATAAGGCTTTTGAAGGAATACAACCCACATTAAGGCAAGTTCCGCCTAGTGTGGAATATTTTTCTATTATGGCTGTTTTAAAACCCAGTTGTGCGCAACGAATTGCCGAAACATATCCGCCTGGACCAGAACCTATAATGACTACATCAAATGAACTCATAGTTTGTGTGTTTTTTGTTTTAGTGATGCAAAAATATATCTTTTTGTTTGAAGTCTGAAGTTTAAACACCAAAGTTTCGACACAAATTAATGCTTTTTAGTTACCAAATTTTAAAATTCAATGAAGCTTGTTTCTAGGTTTAGATTCAAATTTGGTTGCAAATCCTTTGAAAAACCAGAATTTGAAAAAAATATCGGAAGCAAAAGGTGTCGAAATCAATTTACTGGCACTGTATTGATTATCAATCTAATATTGATTAACTTTAGTGACAGGTTAAACCCGTTTTTAAATCCAACCATATGTTCTCACCCAGAAGGAGATCTTGCCCTACTGCGATTGGGAACAAAACAAAAATTCTAAAAATCATCCTATGGAAAATTTCAATCCTGCAGACAAGATTCAAGATTTACAGTACTTCGGAGAATTTGGCGGTGTGAATCCGTCTATTTCGGATAGTTCAACGTATACTTTTCTGTCTGCCAAGACGATGTTCGACACTTTTGAAGGGAATGCAGAGGGATGTTATCTTTATTCTAGGCATTCTTCTCCAAGTAATTTATACTTAGGCAAAGCATTGGCGGCGATGGAAGGTACTGAAACAGCAAATGTGGCAGCTTCAGGAATGGGAGCAATTACAACAACACTGTTGCAATTGTGTGGTTCAGGTGACCATATTGTTTCGAGTCGCACGATTTATGGCGGAACGTATGCGTTTTTAAAGAATTTTGCTTCCCGATTTGGCATTAAAACCACATTTGTGGACATCACAAAAATGGTGGCTGTTGAGGCGGCAATTACACCCGAAACGAAGGTTTTGTATTGTGAAACCGTGAGTAACCCATTGCTTGAAGTGGCTGACATTGCCAGTTTAGCAATCGTTGCGAAACGCCATAATTTAAAATTGGTCGTCGATAATACTTTTTCTCCATTATCAGTTTCTCCTGCAAAATTAGGTGCCGACATTGTCGTTCACAGTTTGACAAAATACATCAACGGAAGCAGTGATACACTTGGTGGCGTAACATGTGCCTCACAGCAATTTATTGACAGTTTGAAAAACGTGAATAATGGAGCGAGTATGCTTCTTGGCCCAACAATGGACAGTTTGCGTTCTGCGAGCGTGATGAAAAATTTAAGAACGTT
>JBIKPM010000204.1:0-4499 GCA_044357435.1 Flavobacterium sp.
TGATTTCCGCTTTCCAATCAAGGTGTTTAATACTGAAAGTGGGTTGCGAATAAACCTCATTTTTTCTCAATTTGTCCTTGTAAACAATAAGTGTAATGTCACTTTCTAAAATCCCATTGGCCATTAGTTCTTTTACCAAGGCATCCTTTTCAAAAAAATAACTTTCATCAATCAGCAAACCAACCGTCTTTATGGATGAAGCCGAAGAATTAATCTTAACATTATGTAAATTATTTTTTAGGATTCTTTTTAAAAAAAAATCTTTTACAAAATTTAAAAGCATACGCTTATACTAGGTTACAAAATTAATTAATTAAGTTTCACTTGAGAGGGTAAATCTAAAAAAGTATAATGGTGTTTTGAAACTTTTTGTTATATTCTTAACATTCTCACCAGTTATTTCTTGTTGGAAACAAAGCAATTCTGTTTCTAAAGTAGTGGAAAAACGAATACCAATTGAGCGAAAAAACAACCCAATCAATGGGTAGCATAACTAATTTCTATAATAAAAAGACTAGAACAAAAGAGGTATTGAAAAAGCAATTTAGGGTCTTACGGCATAAATCTGAGGCGGATTGATTTTTAATTTCAATATTGTCAAATCAAAATTATCCAACGAAAAATGAATGATATTTTAGTATTCGATTGTGTGAAAAAGTAAAAAAAAAATCAACAAACCGAAGGTTTAACCTAAACTATTCGCTTTCTATATTCCGAAAGTACTTGATCCATAACCCACGAAGTTCTGGCACCTGAAACCGCAGTCGATTTACAAGCGTCATTACCCAGAAGTTCTTGAACTACACTTTCTATTATGGGCTGCTGGATATGTTCAGGATTCTTTATTAAAATTTCCTCTACAACTCCATCTTTCTTTTCTACAATTATTGGCGAATCGTCAAAGGTCGTAAAGGAAATTTTTCCTTTATCTCCCACTATCTCACAATTATCAAATCTTTTGTAGCTAGCGAAATTCCATATCCCGGTTCCGTGCATTCCGTTCTCGAACAAAAAGGACATAGAAACAGCATCTTCAGCGGGGTATGCATTTTGTTGGGAAGAAGCATGTCCTTTTACCGACACAATCGGACCAAACAAAAAATCAAGAAAATCAAGTGTATGGCAAGCTAAGTCCACAAAAATACCTCCACCTGATATTTCTGGGCATACAGTCCACGGGAGATCATTTGGATTCTGATATCGAGATTCCAACGGTTGGTATAAAACACAACTTATATGTCTTGGGGTTCCGATGACTTTGTCTTTAAAAATTAGTTCGTGTATCTTTAAAAAACGAGGTAAACTACGTCTATAATAAGCCACAAATAAGGGAACATTATTCGATTTGCAGGCACTTATCATTTCGTTACATTCTTCAAAATTAAGCGCCATTGGTTTTTCCACATAAACCGGTTTTCCAGCTTTTGCACACAAAATAGTATATTCTTTGTGGGAAGAAGGCGGAGTTGCAATATAAACAGCGTCGACTTCTGGATTATTGATTAATTCATTGGCATCCGTATACCAAAAAGGCACCTTATGTCGTTTTGCATAATCTTTCACCAATAGTGGGTTTCGTCTCATTACAGCAACCAATTGTGAATTATTTGCTTTTTGAAATGCTGGACCGCTTTTCATTTCGGTAACATCACCGCATCCTATAATACCCCACTTAATAGTCTTCATTTTTTGCGTTAATTAAATAATGAATAATCTTAATCACCATATAACTTGTAAAAATACATCTTAATATTTACTCAATTTTGCATTATACATAAATTCTTCTACTTTTTCGACCATATTATAACTGCCACAAAAGAATGGAGCTCTCTCATGTAACTCTGTAGGTGTTATTTCCATGATTCTAGAAAAACCATCAGAAGCCTTACCCCCAGCCTGTTCGGCTATAAATGCCATAGGATTGCATTCATACAACAATCGTAATTTTCCTTTTGGTGCTTTAGAACTTGTTGGATAAAAATAAATCCCACCTTTAATCATGTTTCTATGAATATCCGAAGCGAGGCTTCCTATATATCTAGAAGAATAAGGCCTGTCGTCTTCTTCTAATTGGCAATATTTAATGTAGTCTTTAACACCTTGTGGAAAATGAACATAATTGCCTTCGTTTACAGAATAAATGGAGCCGTCGACTGGAAATTTCATTTTTGGATGCGAGAGGTAAAAAGTACCAATAGCAGGATTTAAAGTAAATCCATTCACACCATGACCTGTTGTATACACCAGCATGGTTGAAGTTCCGTATATCACATAGCCTGCGGCAACTTGATTTATTCCGGGTTGCAAAAAATCTTCTAAAGTTACTGGAGTTCCCACTGGTGTTATTCTTCTATAAACCGAGAAAATGGTTCCTACTGAAACATTCACATCTATATTCGAAGAACCATCCAAAGGATCCATCAATACCACATATTTATTGTTATTGCTATTATCGCTTCCTTTTACTGTGATAAATTCATCATTTTCTTCTGAAGCAATCCCACAAACAATTTCCCGATTTATTAATGTTTGAATAAAAATTTCATTAGCATAAACATCTAATTTTTGTTGGTCTTCACCTTGTATATTTTTCTCCCCTACGGCGCCAATGATATCGACTAATCCAGCTTTGTTCACTTTATAACTGACCACCTTTGCCGCTAATCGAATGGAGTTGAAAATTCGAGATAATTCTCCCGATGAGTATTGAAAATCTTTTTGGTTTTCGATAATAAATTCCCCTAAAGTTGTATTCCTTTCTTCCATTATTGAATCTTTATATTTTTTAAATTATTGTTCCTCCCCAATTATTATTTTTAGGAAAAAATAAAAACGTGTTCGGACACGTAAATAAATGAAATTTAATTTAATTCCGCAAATTAATACTATTGAAATAATAACAAATTTATAAATAACTACAATTAAGGCGCAAATTAAACAAGTCAATTAACTAATTTTTAAGCTATTGATATTTAAAATGACTTTTTATGTATTTTCTTTTTTACATTGATCAATTTTAAAATTAATTACCTCTATATTTAAAAATGTAAATGTGAAATTAATTTGCTACCATTATAAAAAAAATACTTAAAATTAATATCTTCTTCTACAAAATGGCAGTCTTAATGCCAAAACAATTAGTCTCAAAAGAAATTCCAAAACCCCCATGGGATTTTCAACTCTATGGCTAAAATTTGAGTCGGCTTTCTTATAATCCTCGAAGCTTTTTAGCTGTAAAAGAAAGTGCCTCTATACTTTTACAAATCATTAAATCCTATAAATCAATATTAAAAATCAATATTTTGACTATAAAACAATTAATATTCGTTTTTAAGACAGTATTTTGTGAAATATTCGTAAAAACAAAACTAAAGGTTTTATGGTTTTATAAAAAAATGTACTTTTGAAAAATCAAAATGGAAAACAACAGTAACACATATCAGTCTTCGATAACTACCCAAGTTTGGGCAGCTTGTTCTGTTACAACAACCATTACTACAACAACTACTACCCTTTAGGGGTATATTTCTTTACATATAATCCCGTTTATTTTCACTTTTTTCCAAAAGAAGAAAGTCCATAGGTATATAAAAAACATTTGCATTTTAAATAAAAAAAACAAAATGAAAGTATTAAAATTTGGTGGAACTTCAGTAGCCAATGCACAAAACATAAAACTCGTTTTAGATATAGTTCTCAACAAATCAAAAAAGGACAAACTGGTTGTCGTTGTTTCCGCTTTCACCAAAGTAACGGATTTATTGGTTCTGGCCTCACAAAAAGCGGCCTCAAATGATGAAAGTTTCAAGGAAGTTGTTGCCGAAATCGAGAAAAAACATTTAGACGCTATCAAAGAACTGATTCCCGTGGGAGAACAAAGCAGTTCATTGAGTCATATCAAACGAATCATCAACCACCTTGAAACTTTATTGGACGGTTGTTTTCTGCTTGGCGAATTATCTCCAAGAACATCGGATACCATTTTGAGTTTTGGCGAGTTATTGTCTTCTTACATCATAGCCGAAGCATTCAAACAACACCATAAAAACAGCGGTTATAAAGACAGTCGGGAATTGATAAAAACCAATAACAATTTTGGTAAAGCTGCCGTAAACTTCGAAATCACCAATCCATTAATTGCGGATTACTTTGCTTCTAATGACACTCAAATAGTGGTTATGCCGGGTTTCATCGCAAATTCCATGGACGGAATTGGTACCACACTAGGCCGAGGTGGTTCTGATTATTCTGCAGCAATTATCGCTGCGGCCCTTGACGCAACCGAATTGGAAATTTGGACTGATGTCAACGGAATGTTTACCGCTAACCCAAAAATTGTAAAACAAGCACAGCCTATTGCCACTATTTCGTATCAAGAAGCAATGGAGTTGTCCCATTTTGGTGCCAAAGTATTGTATCCGCCAACAATCCAACCCGTTTTGAGAAAAAACATTCCCATTTGGATCAAAAACACTTTCCAACCTGATGCGATAGGGACT
>JBIKPM010000205.1:0-4492 GCA_044357435.1 Flavobacterium sp.
CCATGTTTTAAGAATAATATTTTTGAGTTTTTCCCTGTCGTGTTTCTGAACAAAAGGGTCTAAATAGTATTCCATAAATACGAGACAAATTACATCTTCCAATAACTGGGTTTCTTCGTCTTTTTTGAGTAATTTTTTTTCGATAAGGAAAGAAACTCTGTCTATAAATTCTGGCGAATACTCGGCTTTTTCTAAAATTTCGGCAGTGGTTTTGGCATGGAATTTTTTCAAATCTTCGCGCCATTTTAAATAACCCACACGATCCATTGGATAGGATTCCCTGGGCATTTTCCATCGGCAAATATGTTGCGCTTTTGCAGCAATTTGAACTGCTTCGGAAGCATTTGAATGAAAATCCATCAGCCGTTCGTACATTCGATTTGAATATAAAAGTTCTTTTGGATGGGTTTTGGATTGAACTATTTCTTGGTTAGGATCTTGTGCATTTTCCGCATCAATCCAAGTGCTTGCTTTCTGGAATTGTGATAGTGTCATTTGAAAAAGTATAATTTCAAAGATACATATTTATTCTAAAAACCCAACGAATACTTCATCTCCTTCGATTTTTACGGGATAAGTCGCTATAGAATAGTCGTCACCATTTAAATTTGAACCGTCTACAAGTGAAAAGGTTTTTTTGTGCATAGGACACGCAATTTTTGGAACGCCCTCGGCAGATCCAGTCATTCCCCTTGACAAAACCATTTCCATTTTGTGTGGGCAAACATTCTGGCAAGCGTACCATTCATTTCTTCTTTCGAAATTAAAAATGGCAATTTGTTTGTTTTTATATTTGATACAGCCGCCTCTATTGCTTGGAAAGTCTTTTATTTTTCCGGCTTTGAACCAAGTTTTAACTTCCTCTAAAGTTACCGCTTTGTAATCATTTAATATATTTTCCATTCTTGTTGTTTTTTATCTTTCCATTACTTCAACTGTTTTTATTGATTGCGAAAGACCTAAAAATGTCGCTGAAGTAGTATTTTGGAAAGAATATATTTATACTTATTTTTACCAAGGTTTAGGCATTTTTTGATCTCTCAAAGGCACGTATTCAACGTTGTCATCTTTCTCGTCAGAATTAACGAAGTGACTAAAACGTTTCATCAATCTTGGTTTCTCCAATACTTGTTTCCATTCACATTCAAAAGTTCCAACAAGTGACTCCATTTCAGATTCCAAGGCTTCACAAAGTCCAATTCGATCGTGAATGATAACTTCTTTCAAATAGTCCAATCCGCCTTCCAATTTATCCAACCAAGTTGCTGTTCTAACTAAAGGCCCTGCGGTTCGAATGTAATACATCAAGAAACGGTCTAAATATTTGATAACGGTGGCCTTGTCAATTTGTTCGGCCAATAAAACCGCGTGTTTTGGATTGGCCCCGCCATTTCCGCAGATGTAAAGATTCCAACCACCTTCAACTGCAATTAATCCAAAATCTTTTCCTCTTGCTTCGGCACATTCGCGAATACAAGCCGAGACTCCTCCTTTTATTTTGTGTGGTGCCCGAATTCCTTTGTACCTGTTTTCCAATTCGATGGCAAAACCTGCACTGTCATCCATTCCATAACGACACCAAGCATTGCCCACACAACTTTTTACGGCTCTTAATGATTTTCCGTAAGCATGTCCACTTTCAAAACCATTTTCGATCAGTATTCTCCAAATTTCAGGTAAGTCGTTCAAGTGTGCGCCAAATAAATCGACACGTTGGGCTCCGGTAATTTTGGTGTACAAATCGAATTGTTTGGCTACTTGCCCAATGACGATTAGTTTTTCGGCAGTAATTTCGCCACCGGCAACTCTTGGCACAACAGAATAGGTTCCGTTTCTTTGAATATTGGCAAGAAATCTATCGTTTGTATCCTGCGTGGTAACGTGTTTGTTTGCCGTATCGTTATAAATACTGGAGAAAATGGAAGCAACTACTGGTTTACAAACCTCGCAACCATCTCCGTTTCCGTGATGATCGACAACCTCATAGTAGTTCGTGTATTTGTTAATTTTTACGATATCAAATAGTTCTTGTCTGGTAAAATGAAAGTGTTCACAAATGCTTTCTTTCACTTCCTTGCCTATTGATTTTTGGGCAGATTTTACTAAATCTACCACCATTGGTTTACAACCACCACAACCCGAAGTTGCTTTGGTTAATTTTACCACATCTGACAACGTTTCGCAAGTTCCATCAGTTATAGAACAGCAAATAGCGCCTTTGGTCACATTTTCGCAAGAACAAATTACAGCTGTATCAGGCAAATCGTCAGCACTTCCAAAAGAAGAAGCTTCCCCTCCCCTTGAACCCAAAATTAAATCTTCTGGATTTGGCGGCAATGCCATCGCGTTACTGTAGATTTGAAACAATCCGTTGTAATCACTTGAATCACCCACTAGAATTCCACCTAAAAGTGTTTTTCCATCTTTGGAAACATTAATTCTTTTATATATTCCGTTGAATTTATTTTCGTAAACAATAGCAGTTACTTCTTCATTTTCGATAAATGGATCACCAAAACTAGCCACTTCAACACCAATTAATTTCAATTGGGTTGACATGTCGATGGATTCTCTCATGGTTTTTTTACCGCCTAGAATTTGTTCAGCGGCAACGTCGGCCATTTCATATCCAGGAGCAACGAGGCCATAAATCATTTGATTGTATAGAGCCACTTCGCCTATGGCGTAAATTGATGAATCAGAAGATTGCATTTTATTGTTTACCACAATTCCGCCTCTTACGCCAACTTCCAATCCGGAAATTCTTCCCAGTTCATCACGAGGTTTTATACCTGCTGAAATGACTAACATATCTACTTTTAACAATTCATCGTTAGCAAACATCATCCCTTTTATACTGCTTTCTCCATCAATATATTGGGTGGCTTTATTGAGATGAATTCCTATATTGAGTTCTTCGATTTTAGATTGCAACATATCGCTTGCTCCTTTATCGAGTTGTCTTGGCATCAATCGAGGGGCAAATTCGACAACATGTGGATTTAACCCCAAGTCATATACTGCCTTAGCAGCTTCTAAGCCCAATAACCCACCACCAAGAACAGCTGCTTCAGTAGCACCATTTTTTTCAATTTTTTTGGCGTAAGCCATAATCGCATCTAAATCCTCAATGGTTCGATAGACAAAAACCCCTTCTTTTTCCACTCCTTTTATTGGAGGAACAAAAGCAGCCGAACCCGTTGCCAAAACTAAGTAGTCATATGCATAAAATTTATCCAGATGAGTGAGTATTGTTTTCTTCTCTTTGTCAATTTTTAATACTAATTCCGAAGTATTTAACGTAATATTATTTTCTTCATACCAATTCAAGGTAGAAAGAGATAAGTCGTCAGCGCTTTTACCGCCGAAGTATTCGCTCAAATGGACCCTGTCATAAGCACGTCTTGGTTCTTCTCCAAAAACGGTAATTTGATATTTTTCACTTCCTGATTTTGTGATGAATTTTTCACAAAATTTGTATCCTACCATGCCGTTTCCGACTACAATCACTTTAATCATAAAACATAAATTAAGTATTACTTAGCAAATATAAGTATTTTTACTTAAAATAATACGTATTTTTATTTTATTTTTAAAATAGACCACTATTGACTTGAAGTCCATAGTTTGGGTTTAGTAGACTGAAAGTCTGCACTGTTGAAAAACAAAAAAATTAAACCGCAGATTCGCAAATTTATTGAACCAGTAAAGATAAATAATTTGTGACCCGAGACCAAAGGTCAAATGGACGAAGTAATTTGCGTAAAAGTTTTTAGAATCTGAAAGATAAGTAATAAGAATTTTTTGCTGTCGTATAAATAATTCATCAATTCGTTCTATAGACAATAACCGTAGCCAATTCAAAAAAACAAAATGTGACATTATATTTTGCTTATTACTTACTTCCTCAAATAAAAATTCAAAATTTTCATTTCAGATATTTTTGTAAGCAAAAAAAAAACAGGGTATATTATCAGTTTTCATTTATCATTTTCTGAAAATCATTTTCTGAAATTATCGGAATATTCAGCTTGACCGCTTTCTCCAACTTGGCAGGTCCCATATTTGCTCCTGCGACCACATAATCTGTTTTGGCTGAAATGGAACTTCCCACTTTCCCTCCGTTGTCTTCAATGGCTTTTTTTAAGTCGTCTCTGGAGAATTCTTCGAAAACACCGGAAACAACGAATGTTTTACCCGAAAGTTTGTCTGTGGCATTGGGATTATTAATTTCGATGGTCTCAAATTGAACTCCATAACTTTTCAAACGTTCAATGATAATTCTGTTTTCTTTATTTTCGAAGAAATCAATCACGCTTTGAGCAATTCTCTCTCCAATTTCGTCCACCAAAACCAAATCCATAAGACTTGCTTTACTTAATGCTTCAATACTTTTATAATGTTTGGCTAATTTTTTGGCCACAGTTTCTCCCACAAATCGAATGCCAAGAGCATACAAAACGCGTTCAAAAGAAACTTTTTTAGAATTCTC
>JBIKPM010000206.1:0-4490 GCA_044357435.1 Flavobacterium sp.
TTTTATCACTATTAAAAGTTTCGATATCCTCAGACGCAATACTGCCAATGTATATTTGCTCCTCTACCACCGGAAAATGGGAAAAAGTCAATTCATCAAGAAACTCTTGAGCTGCCGCAATAGTTTCTTGGCTGTCAATTGCTTTATAATCATTGGTAATATAATTTGTAATTTCTGTCATAGATTAATCCAATATATTTGATGCAAAATAATCAAAATTATGCAATAACAGCTCGTTTACTTTGTATTTTTGCATTTCAAAATTAAAATAAAAACCGGCAAAAACTATTCCAATGACAAAGTTAAGTGTAAATATTAACAAAATAGCCACTTTGCGAAATGCTCGTGGAGGAAATGTTCCTGATTTGCTAAAAGTAGCCTCCGATATTCAGAAATTTGGGGGGGAAGGAATCACCATTCATCCAAGACCAGACGAAAGACATATTAGATATCAGGACGCCCGAGATTTAAAATCAATCGTTTACACCGAATATAACATCGAAGGGAATCCCGAAAAAACGTTTATTGACCTTGTTCTTGAAATAAAACCAACACAAGTTACGTTAGTCCCTGACGCTATAGATGCAATAACTTCTAATGCAGGTTGGGATACGGTAAAACATGAGGCTTATTTGACTGAAATTGTTAAGGAATTTCAACGCAACGGCATAAGGACTTCCATCTTTGTTGACCCGGATCTCGAAATGATTGGAGGAGCAAAAAAAATTGGAACAGAAAGGATTGAATTGTATACTGAAGCGTTTGCCCACGATTATAGTTTGGGGAATCAAAACGGGATTGAACCCTATATAAAATCGGCAATTTTAGCCAATGAACTGGGATTGGGAATCAATGCAGGGCATGACTTGAGCTTAGATAATATCCAGTTTTTTAAGCAAAACATTCCCAGCTTACTTGAAGTTTCCATTGGTCATGCACTTATTTCAGAAGCCATTTATCTCGGATTGGATAATGTGATTAATATGTATTTGCAAAAATTGAAATAGAATCAATAGATATCTTAAATGCTAAACTTTTTTGTTTCACAAAATTCAGGAATTTAATCTTTTAGTGCTCAATACTATTGGTTATAATTGTTACCTTAGCATTCGTATCATTTAAAATTAGAATGTGAAATCAGTTGTTATTTTCCTTTTATTTTGTTTTTCTGGTTTGTTTGCACAATCAAAGATTGCGATTCTGGGGAATGTAAAATCTGATGAAAATATCAATTTAATAGGAGCAAGAATAGTCCTTACCGAATATGATAGTAACTTTTATTTTGCAACGGACACTCTTGGTACTTTTTCGGCAAATCTTAAATTGGGATTGATTAAAGTAACGGTTAATCACAATGGTTACCTAGAAAAGCAGTTTGATTTTTATCTAAAAAAGGACACCCTGCTTTCTGTCGTGTTAGAAAAAAAAATTTCGATTTTGGACGAGGTTGTAGTCTTTAATAAAAAGAAAAACGCTGTAACTTTTCTCTCTGGAGGCAAATTATCCCTCAATCTAAAAGAATCAATCTCGATACCTACCATTCTTGGGACCACAGATATAATCAAGCTTTTACAATTGACTCCAGGTGTTCAAAATTCTGGAGATGCTAATGGTTATCTTTATGTAAGAGGAGGAGATCCTGGACACAATTCAATAGTATATGCTGGAACTCCTATATATGGAATGTCCCATTTAGCGGGTGTTTTTCCTTTTTATAATGCAGATCATATAGGAGAAGTTGAATTTGACAAGTCAAGTTCTAATGCAAAATTCGGCGGACGTTTGAGTTCAACTATTTCGTTAATTCCTAATAAAAAACTTCCAAAAGAATTTAGTGTTCAAGGTAATGTTGGTTTGTTGGCTTCCCAAGTCACATTTTCAGTGCCTTTAAGTAGTCATTCAGGATTGTATGTTTCCGGTAGGAAAACGTATATTGATGATATTGTTTCTTCCATTTTGGACTCCAAAAAAAGGAATGTTGCCAGTGAAGAACCACAACTTAAGTATCGATTTTCTGACTGCAATTTGACTTTTATATCGGAGGTTGCCGAAAAACATTTGTTTACAGCTAATGTATTTATAAGTGGGGATAAACTAGGAATCAATGACCCGAAATCTAATCTCAATGCTAATTTGAAGTGGGGAAATATGGCAATATCTTCAGATTGGACCTATAAAATTTCAGAAAATAAATCGATAAAAAATGCGCTTTACTTTTCGCATTATGCTAATGAATTAGATTTGTTACAAGGAGCCGTGAAAATGAATATCTCTTCTTATATTCAAGATGTAGGATATAAAAATTCGATGCAATACAGTATAAAAAAAATCCCTTTTGAGACCGGATTAGAATGTATTATGTATAATATGCAACCACAAAAAATATCGGTTTCTAATATAGGAATTGAGGATATAGACAAAAAACCCATTGCAATAAAAGCTAATGCTATTTCTATATATACTAATGCAAAACCCAAACTGCTACCTAATTTATTTGCCGAGTTTGGATTGAGATTAAACTACTATAGTTCAGGAGTCAAAAGCAACTCTTTTTTTAATTTTGAGCCCCGAATAATGTTTAACTATCTGCCTGAAAAAGATTTTTCCTTTTTTGCATCCTATACTCGCCAAAATCAGTACTTAAATCTAATTACCACCTCTAGTGTTGGTATACCTTCCGATTTTTGGATTGGAAGCTCCGACGGAATTCCGTCTCAATCCTCTAATGAGTTTTCCATTGGATACAATCAAAATATAACCAAAAACAGCAACTCCTCACTAAGTAGCTATTATCGTAAGATGAAAAATTTGATTGAATATCCATATGGAGTAACTCAATTTAATCAAATCACTACATTTAAAAATGACATGCTAGTTGGAGATGGTGAATCATATGGTATAGAATGGATGTTAAAAAAGGACAGCGGTAAATTCAAAGGATGGCTCAGCTATACTTTAAGTTGGTCCAATCGTCAATTTGACGAACTCAATAATGGTAATCTTTATTATGCAAAATATGATCGAAGACACAATCTTTCCTTTGTAGGTACGTTCGATTTTAATAAAAAATGGAGCTTTGGACTGACACAAATTTTCAGTTCCGGAAATCGGTTTACTATGCCAACTTCCTGGTACTTCATAAATAACACTCCAGTAAAAGAATACAATGAATTTAACAATGCGCAATTGCCCAATTATATTCGAACGGATGTCTCTGTGAATTATTTTTTTATTAAAACTTTAAAGGAGGAAAGTACTTTGAATTTATCAATTTATAATACCTTTAACATAGAAAACCCAATATATGTATTGATAAATGTCTTTTCTGATAAGGATACGAATAATAATTTAACTGTAAATACAGATAAGAAAATATTGTATAGAATCCTTCCATCCCTAAGCTGGAGATTTAAATTTTAGAACATGAAAAATGTAATTCTATCCTTTTTTGTTGTACTAATAAGTTGTAATAATGACAATATTAGTAAACAAATTTCAGTTGAGTCAAAAATAGTGGTAGAAGGCTCAATTGAAGAAGGAGATGTGGCCAAAGTAGTATTGTCACGTAGTGTTCCCATTGGCGCCGCAGTAGACTCAACGACCATCTTGAATTATGTGATTCGATCCGCAAAGGTTACTGTTTCGGATGGTGAAAAAGAAGAAGTGTTGAGGCTTAAAAGAGATAATGATAGAATTCCACCTTTTGTCTATCTGGGAAGTGAAATTATAGGCGAGGCAGGAAAAACATACACTCTAAAAATTGAATACTTAAATAAAAGGATAGCAGGAACAACAACAATTCCGCAGTCGGTGCCAATTTTATCCGCTGACTATATTAAAGATAATCCGACGGATAATAATGGATATGTTTTCATCAAATTTAATGATCCGATTAATGAAAAAAACTTTTATCAAGTGGAAACGTTGCTGGACAAACATGATTCTATATACATTCCCGCCCTTTATGGAAATCTTAATGATGTTAATTTTAATGCTCCTGAAATCTCTTTCCAAATTTTTCGTGGAAAATCCTTTTCTTTTGAAGACCATTCAGACTACAAGCCGAATTTTGAAGACGGGGATTTAATTTATGTAAAATTAAGAACAATGGACAAGGCAGGTTTTGAGTTCTGGAATAGCTGGCAAAATGAAATTATAAATGGACAAAGCCCAATTTTCCCCAATACGACAAGTTTGAAGTCCAATATTTATGGAGGGATTGGTATATGGTCAGGATATGGACAACAAACTGTTTTGGTTAGGGCAAAGTAAAATTAAAAAGGGCTAGCCGATTTATGACTAACCCTTTTATAAAATTCAGATTAAAACTTTAATTTATTGATTAAAACTGTTGAAGAAATCCTGGAATTTAGTTGCCAGATTGTCAAATACAGAAGAAAAGTACACATCCATCGCTACTAAGCTACCGTCTCCAAAACTTAGATATAAAACAGTGTGATATTCTTGCATACCATAGTAAATATCTCCTT
>JBIKPM010000207.1:0-4469 GCA_044357435.1 Flavobacterium sp.
ATATAAGATTAGATGATTTATTTGAAAAACAAGCTCGAAACAGTGATTTCTTAAGTATAGAAGAACATCGATTTTCAGAAGAACATATTTATTATAGCCAAGAAAATTTTACGGGATTTTCAGATTATACAGTGCTATCTAGTGAATATAGTGATGGAGGTAGTACTCCTCGTGCAGTAGTTATTCATCTAACATATTTGAATCAACAAAATCAAATAATGATTAGGCATTTTACTTCTGAAAAAAACAATGATACTATTGCTAATATTCAGGGGAAATTTGCAGAAGCTGCTGAGAAAGCCGTCAATTATTGCAGGTTAAATCATCTTACAAATTCTGCCATAGAAGAATTAGAATATTATTTTGGTAAGCAACACTATCCTGGATTAGGAACAGTAAAAAAAATATCAATAAAAAACCATTTATTGATAGTATCCCATTATTTAAGAAATAGGTAAATATGGAAGTTTGTCCAAATTGTTTTGCTGATAAAGAACTTAAAGCTTATATTTCTTCATCTACAAATTTAGGATTATGCAAAATTTGCACTTCTGCAAATGTTCCATTATTAGTAATTGATGAACTGCTAGATTTTTTTCAAGAATTTATGGATAATTTTCAAACTTCTTCAGACGGAGAGCCTTTGAAATCAAAAATCCAAAGCAATTGGAGTTTTTTTTCTACTCATAATGTTGGTTCAGTAATTCTAAATGAGGTATTACCCAGAATTACAACTAGTATTCAAAATTCGGAAGATTTAGTTAACTATACTGAAGATATTATTGAAAATTTTTCTTATTGGGAAAAGTTCAAAGAACAATTAAAATGGTCAAACAGATTTATTTCTGACATAGGATATTTAAGAGAATTAGGGTGGGATGGTTTTTTTGACACTCAATTTGAACTTATTCCTTCTGTTGAATTATTTAGAGCAAGAGTACATCATAAAAGTAATATGGAAGCATATAAAAATGAAGATATGATGTGTCCTCCTTTTAATTTAGCTGGAGGAGGAAGAGCAAATCCACTTGGGATTCCTTATTTATATTTAAGTGACAATCCAGAAACAGTATTGTATGAAGTAAGAGCATCATATTTAGACGAATTAAGTATTGGAGTTTTTCAATTAAAAAAAGAACTTAAATCAGTCAAAATTGTAGATTTTACAGAAGATACACCATTATTTCAGGAAAATGTAAGTAGAACTATAAAATCAAAACTTTTAAGAGATAAAATCAGTAGAGATTTGTCAAAGCCGATGAGAAGATATGATAGTGAAATAGAGTACATACCAACTCAATTTATTTGTGAATTTATCAGAATTTATACAGGTGCTAGTGGGATTCGTTTTAGTAGTTCTTTACATCCAACAGGAAAAAACATTGTTATGTTTAATCAAGAATTAATGGAGTGTAAGCAAGTCTTTTTGAAAAAAATTAATAGTATGAATTTAAAGGCAATTGAACTTTAATTGAAGGAATTATAGCTGAGGATGAAAAACTTGAAATAGTATTAAAATCAAATAAAAAAGATTGGTTTACTGATTTGAATTCAGAAGAAAAACTTGAAATTGAAATCGGTTTAAAACAAGCAGAAAATAATGAATTTATAAGTCACGAAACTGTAATGAATCCATTTTCCAAATGGCATTAGAAACCAATTCCTAATTCTTCAAATCCTTAATCACTTTAAAAGCCACATCCACTTCCTTTTCACTTACCAAAATGGTGAATTCGTTGGATGTCGAAATCACTTCGTTGATGATGATTCCTTCCCAAGCCAAGCGCTGGAAAATGAAGTAATAAATTCCCGGAACAACGATATTTTCTTTGGGTAATTTTACGGTAATAGACGCTAGGTTTTCCAGTTTTTGAATCAATTTTTCATTGGCAAAATGTTTGTCAACAAGATGATTGACACTGTTGCTTACCACAATATTAGTTTCATTTACGCCTCGTGATGAGGTATAAAAAATATCCGAAAAAGTGTTGATATCCGTAATCAAATCGGCTTGTTTGTTTAAAACAGTATCCGAAGCCGCAAAGGTGTAATCCGTCAATGCGGAACGAACGGTGATCTCGCCAATGTTTTTTATTACTTTGTTGATTTTGTGATTGAGTCTAAAATCTAACTCTTCGGTAAGTCTTTTCAGTGCCATTACAACCGCACCTTGTTTCACTTCTTTGCCAAACTCACTTTCCAATTCGACCATGATATTCCTAGACAAGGATGTCAAATTGATGATTCCAAGGGATAATGCATTTAATAAGAAAGGTTTTGTTTTAATGTAATTTTCTACAATTGAGGAAACTGTTTTCATAATGTATTAGGTATTTTTACTTAGTTTTTTGTTTGAAAAACTTTTGCAAAGATATATAAAAAACAATTTGTTACAAATATAACATTGTTATTTTTTATTAAAAATGAAAAAAAGCATCTTTAAGATGTTCAATTGCAAATGAGTTACCTTCTTTATGGACAGCAATAATATCAAAACGGACCTCAATATCTAAATCTTTAGAAACTACGTATTCGTTAATAGCTTTAACCAGTAGTTGGATTTTCTTGGGTTTTACAAAATCTTGTGGCAAACCAAATTCCAGCGACGAACGCGTTTTTACCTCTACCACGGCTAGTGTATTTTCTTTTTGGGCGATAATATCGATTTCGGCTTTTTGGAAAGTCCAATTGGTTTCCAATATTTCATACCCATTTTTCCGAAGGAATTCAACGGCCAATTCCTCCCCCAGTTTTCCTAATTCGTTGTGTTCGGCCATTTAATTTTAGATTGAAGATTAACGATTTTAGATTTTACATTTGGTGTTTGTAAATAAAAATAAGCGGATAAGGCGAAATGACATAAATAAAATAAGTTGTTGAACCTTATCTAAAAAAGCGGTATAAATTAAAATTTGCGTCTTTGCGTCTTTGTGGCAAAAAAATTACTCAAAAGTCAGTTTTGAAGTTGTTGCATTCAATTCTAATGAAACTTGTTTTCCAAAAATTAAAGGATTATTATCTTGGATATGTCCTGCAGGGAAATTATAAAGAATAGGAAATAAATATTCTTTGGTGACATCTTCAATAATTTGGTTCGCATTTTTCCCCCAAGGAATGTCGTTGTCTTTCATTTTGGTCATACTGCCAACGACTAAACCTTTCAAGTTTTCAAAACAACCACAACGTTTCAAAGCCATCATCATTCGGTCGATATGGTATAAATATTCATCTAAATCTTCTATGAAAAGGATTTTCCCTTTGCAATCGATTTGTGCATTCGAACCCATAAGGCTATACAAAATGGACAAATTTCCGCCTACGATTTCGCCCTTGGCAGTTCCTAATCGATTTGCTGCTTCAAAGGGAATTTCATATTCCAGAGTTTCGCCAAAAAGTGCTTTTCGTAAACTTTCGATAGATTCGGGACTTGCTTTTTCAACAGTTATCGGCATGAGTCCATGAATAGAAGCAATATTGATTTTGTTTAAATAACTGTGAATTACAGTAACATCACTAAAGCCAACAATCCATTTTGGGTTTTGCTTGAATTTGGTAAAATCTAATAAATCGATCATTCTTACGGTGCCATAACCGCCGCGAACACACCATATCGCTTTGATGTTTGGATTGTCTAGCTGTTCCTGAAAATCTTCGGCACGCTGCGCATCCGTTCCCGCCAATTGATTGTTATCCAATCCAATCGATTTTCCTATAACGACCTCCAATCCCCAACTGTGCAGCAAATCTATAGTAGGTTTAAGATTGTCGTCAATGTTTTTTCTGGCAGTTGCCAAAATGGCTATCGAATCTCCTTTTTGTAAGCTAGGTGGAATTTTCATTGATATTGAGGCTTTAATGTTGTTTCATTATAAAACAAAAATAAGCAATCGCAGTTTATAAAAAACAACATTGTCTTTTTTAAGAGTTCGGTGATTGAAATTCTATTGTAATTGAAAAAAAATCCCTTGTTTTGATTTGGTAAATACATGGGTTAAGCCTCTTTTATTTATTGGTCACGATAATATCATCCAATTGCATTGTTGTGGTGATTCCGGTTGTGCCATCATATTCAAAAATGAAATACCCATTTCCGTTTAAATCCTTAGGAATAGGGTAAATTCCGCTATTGATAAATTCCGACCCATATCCGGAAATATTTCCGGTCGACAGTATAAATTTACTAGTAATATCTATAAGAGTGGCTTGATTCAGCTTGCCGCCAGGAACATAGTTAATGGAGTAATATATTTTTAACGGATTCCCGTCATTGTAACCGTCTTTTGATTTAAATGACATGCCACTCGCGGCGGTCATATCAACAGGAATAATAAAATAAGCCTTGGAACAACCATTATTGTAAGCCGATATTTGAAGGTATTTGTTGGAGCCAAAAGTGGCCACATCCCAATATTTATAGCCAATTGCGGCATCATTGATGTATTTAGGAAAACTGGCTCCGATTGTTGTGG
>JBIKPM010000208.1:0-4443 GCA_044357435.1 Flavobacterium sp.
CCAAAAAAAATTCAATTTAAAAAATGGTCTAAAAATCACCAAATTATATAATGGAAAACTGAAAAGGAATACCAATATAAAGGAGGGATTTGTAATCACGAGAGTCAATAATAAAGAAGTTTCATTAGTTAATTCCTTTATTGAAGCCGTTGAAGCGCAGCAAGGAGGTATAATGCTTGAAGGAAAATATGCAGGCGACCCAACCTACTATTATTATGCATTTGGAATGTAGAAATCGAATAATATGCAACAATCAGCCATAATACAAGAAACAAAGGACGATAAAAAAGACTTGCTTCTTTTGTATCAAATGATGTTTATTCGGCGATTTGAGGAAAAAGCCGCCGAGCAATACACCAAGGCCAAAATTAGGGGATTTCTGCATTTATACATTGGCGAAGAGGCCGTGGCCGTTGGCGTAACACAAGCCTTGACTGATGAGGACAACATCTTGAGTACCTACCGCGAACACGGACACGCTTTGGCTCGCGGGATTGATGCCGATTATATTATGGCCGAGATGTATGGCAAACAGGAAGGGTGCTCCAAAGGACGAGGCGGTTCAATGCACTTGTTTGATGCATCAAAAAAATTCTATGGAGGCAATGCCATTGTTTGCGGCCATCTGCCGATGGCGGTGGGAATGGCATTAGCGTCCAAAAAACAAAAAAAAACAACTATTACGTGTTGCTTCTTTGGCGAAGGTGCTGCTGCTGAAGGGGAATTTCACGAAGCGATGAATCTGGCAGCTTTGTGGCAAGTTCCCGTTTTATTCGTTTGTGAAAACAACTTGTATGCGATGGGAACCGCCATTCGGTACACGCATTCCATACAGGAACTGGAAAAAAAAGGAGCAGCTTACGGAATTGAATCTGCTATCGTGGACGGAATGAATTTAATGGAAGTGATGGATGCCGCCAATGCTGCCGTACAAAAAGTAAGAAGTTCCCAAAAGCCGTATATACTAGTTTGCAACACCTATCGATTCCGGGCGCATTCTATGTTTGATGCTGAATTGTACCGCGATAAAAAAGAAGTGGATGAATGGAAGAAACACGACCCCATACCACAATTTCAACAGTATTTATTGGAAGAAAAATTAATTAACGAAACGGAAATCGTTGAATTCGAAAACAAAATAGAGAAGAAAATTCAAAAATCAGTTGATTTTGCAGAAGCAGGAACTTGGGAACCAATTGACCAATTAACAAAGTTTGTTTATAGCAAAATATGAATTTAACAAATAAAAATTATGAAAAATGTAAAATTCTGTCAAAGTTGCGGTATGCCACTCGACAAAGAAGAAATAAAAGGAACCGAAAAAAATGGTTTGAAAAGTGATGAATATTGTAATTATTGCTATGAAAATGGAGTTTTTAAACATCCCAAAATGAATTTGGAAGAAATGAAAAAAAATGTGGAAAGCCAAATGAAAAAATTGGAACATCACGAATATGCAATTCAAAAAGCCATAAATATTTTACCATCATTAAACCGTTGGAAAACCAAATAACTCCCAACTTTAAAAGATAATTCGTCGAAATAAATGGAAACCAATAACGGCAAAATAAACATCACTTATCGTGAAGCCTTGAAAAAAGGCCTCCGCGAAGCTCTGCAAAACGACGAACGTGTTTTCTTGATGGGAGAAGACGTGGGTCGCTACGGCGGTGCATTTGCCGTGAGCAAAGGCTTGTTGCAAGAATTTGGCGAAGAACGCATTATGGATGTTCCTCTTTCCGAGTCGGGTTTTGTAGGAGCGGGAATTGGGGCGGCAATGGCGGGCACAAAACCCATCGTCGAAGTGATGACCATCAATTTCAGTTTGCTCGCTATGGACCAAATTGTCAACAACGCAGCCACGTTGCTGCATATGTCCGGAGGACAATTGAATGTGCCCATCGTCATCCGAATGGGTTGTGGCATCGGCAAACAATTGGCAGCGCAACATTCGCACAGTTGGGAACCGCTTTATGCACACATTCCGGGATTGATTGTTTTGTCGGCTGGTACGCACAAAGATGCAAGGGGAATGTTGCTCACGGCATTAAAAAGTCCTGATCCGGTGATTATTTTCGAATATACCTCGATGCTTAATTTGGAAAGAGAAATTGAGTCCGATGCCGGTGCGGTGGAAATTACCAAGGCAAAAATCTTGAAAGAAGGAAAAGCCATTTCCATCATCACTTACGGAACGGGTGTTTACAAAAGTCTGGAAGCGGCAGCTGAATTGGCGACCATCGGAATTGATGCCGAAGTTGTCGATTTGCGGGTTTTGCGCCCCTTGGATGAGGAAACGTTCCTTGCCTCGGTGGCCAAAACGCATCGGGTACTTATTGTGGAAGACGCTTGGCGTTCGGTCAGTATTTCTTCGGAAATAATCGCCAGAATTATGGAAAAAGTATTCTACGAATTGGATGCTCCAGTACAAAGGTTGTGCGGTGTTGAATTGCCTATTCCCTACCCTTTGCACTTGGAGGATGCGTCCATTCCACAGAAAAATGATATAGTAAATGCAGTAAAAAAAATAATGAGCCATGATTGAATTTCTTATGCCTAGCCTTGGCGCAGATATGGAAGCCGGAACATTGGTCGAATGGAGAAAAAAGCCAGGTGATACCGTGAAGCGCAGCGACATTATTGCCGAAGTCGAAACGCAAAAAGGATTGATTGAAATAGAAGTTTTCGACGAAGGAATCATTGGTGAACTGTTGATTAAAGAGGGTACAAAAGTTCCGGTGGGAACTGTTATGGCACTGATCAATCCAAGTGGAGCTGCTTTGGAAACAAAAGAAATAACTCCCAAACAAACAGCAATTGCTGTCCAACCAACACAAGAAAAAATAATCGAAAAAGTCACGGAAGAAAAATTAGAAGAAAGACCTATCAAAGCATCTCCATTGGCAAAAAGAATCGCCTCCGAAAACAATATCGACCTTTCACGGATTAAAGGAACGGGAGAAGATGGTGCCATTACCAAAGAAGATGTGGAAAATGCCACAGTCCAAAAAGAAAAAATTGCCAAATCAGAAGAAAAAACCATTCCCCAAGTTCAAGCAATTCGCTCGGCTGTGGCAGCTGCCATGAGCAAATCCAATCGGGAAATTCCGCATTATTATTTGGAAAAAAGAATTGATATTACAAAAGCATTGGCTTGGTTGCAAGAAACAAACCGCAAACTTCCAATCCAAAAACGATTATTGCCAGCCGCCTTGATTATTAAAGCGACAGCGAAATCCCTTATTGATTTCCCCAATTTGAATGCGACTTGGGATAATGGTTTGCAACTAAAAAAGGAAATCAACGTAGGCTTTGTGATTTCACTTCGCGGTGGTGGCATCATTGTTCCCACCATCCACAATGCAAACCTGAAAAACACATCTGAAATTATGGAAGCTTTGAACGACATAATTCCAAGAGCCAGAGCAATGAAATTACGCAGTTCAGATTTGAGCGATTCTACCATTACAATTACCAGTCTAGGCGAAGAAGGAGCTGACGTGGTTTATGGCGTAATCTATCCACCACAAGTGGCAATTATAGGTTTCGGAGGAAGTTCGCAACAAGCTGTCGTTGAAAACGGTATGTTGGGCATTCGAAATGTTTTTACCGTGACTTTAGCCGGTGATCATCGCGCCACAGACGGACTTACCGGAAGTGATTTCTTGGTTACTTTGAACAACCATTTACAAAATCCTGAATCATTATGAGCCAAGAAGAAATTACGCAAACCATCTTTCAATTGTTGAAAAAAATCGCACCCGATACGGAACCTTCAACTTTGAAACCCGATGAAAACATTCGGGAAACGCTCGATATTGACTCGTTTGACACCTTGCAATTCTTGGTTTCGTTGAACGAAAAATTAGGCATCGAAATTCCGGAAGAAGACTATGGAAAAATTACCAAGTTGAAGACTTTGGTTGAGTACATTTTGGACAAAATAAAATAAAGTATCGAAAGTATTATTTTACATATCGATTCAAATGCAACAAATTTTGAAATTTATCAATGAAATATTTATCCCAAAATGAATAAAATATTGCTCCATATCATCGGTTTTATAATTGTGACAGTGATTATTGTTATAACAGGCTCCCGACTTTCAAAATATGGGGACATAATGTCTGATATGATGGGTTGGGGAAAAATGTTTATGGGGATTCTGCTTATGGCATCTGTAACTTCTATGCCAGAATTAATGTCGGGAATAAGTGCGGTTACAATTTTGGATGCACCCGATCTTGCCGTCGGCGACATTGTAGGAAGTTGTGCTTTTAACATTCTAATTATTTCCATAATGGATATGTTTTACAATCACAAAAAACCATTGACAACAGATGCGCAAACTGGACATATTATTGCAGCTTCTTTCGGAATTATGATGTTGAGTATGCTTGCATTTGCCATTTTAATGCCAAGTATTTTTGGAACAATCAGATG
>JBIKPM010000209.1:0-4437 GCA_044357435.1 Flavobacterium sp.
AAAGCATACGACCCAAGATTAATCGTGGCATGGCCAAGTGCAGAGCTCGCAGTTATGGGCGGGACACAGGCCGCAAAAGTATTGGTGCAAATCGAAGCTTCCGCACTAAAAGCAAAAGGAGAGATAATAGATGAAGCCAAGGAGTCTGCGCTTTTTGACAAAATAAAAGCGCGTTATGACGAGCAAACCTCCCCTTATTACGCTGCTTCCCGACTTTGGACAGATGCCATCATTGATCCTCTGGAAACTCGAACTTGGGTCTCGATAGGAATTGAAGCGGCCAATCACTCTCCTATAAAAACAAAATTTAACATGGGTATCATCCAAGTTTAACACTAATGAGTATTCAATTAGTGAAAATATTCGTAGCTTTATCTGTAATTTAACAGTCAGTGAATTAAAACTGAATTTCTGTTTATCCCCAAATCGTCTTTGTTTTTAATTCATATCAATTCTTTTAAATGATTTAATTTAAGATGAAATGAAAAAGAGTACGGTTTTGGTCATAGGCTTGTTACTGCTTTTTATACAGTCAATATTTTCTCAAAACAAGTGGGATAAAAAGAATTTTTCCAAGCAAACTAAAACCATATATATAGAGTCCGGAATAAATGTTTCCGTGCCAGTGCATATTGAAATGTATCGCTCACATAGACTAGGAATCGGGGTTAATGCTAAAGTTTCGGAAATTGTTTCGGAAAAATTAGAATTAGGAATTAGGGCAGAATACGATTACCGATTTATCAATAAAAACAATCATGATACCATAAAGATAGAAGCCTCTCATAAAAATTTTGGAATTATAAGTATTAAACCTGGTATTCAATTTAAATTGAAATCAAAATCAAGATGGTTTTGGGGAGTAGAAACAGGACTAGGATATGCCATTTCAGATGAAAACAACAGAATCGGTCTTGGTTTCGTGTCTGAATACCGTGGTGAAGCACAATTTGGCTCTTGTTCCAGTTTATATTTTGGTAAATATGCGCAAAGAAATCTTGGTTTTTCAATAAATTTCACAAATTTTGTGGCTAAAGGGCATGCAGAAAACACCCTTGGAATCAAGATGAATTACTGCTTCAATAGGTAATTCTAATAAATAGTTCCTTACAATAGAATTGTTTAGCAAAAATCCGTACTTTAGTAATACAATTTTTAAATTTTAAGCGATATGAAAATTATAAAAATTTTGAATAAATGGGCCAATGCGCACACTTATTTTTCAGTAGATTTACTACGGATGGCACTTGGAGTATTTTTGTTTATAAAGGGAATATCCTTTATCACAAACGTAGAGTATTTGGAAGATTTATTATCTCCAATTGACAAATATGGAGGAGGAATGATTCTCTATCATTATATTGCGGCTGCACACATTGTAGGTGGGATATTGATTGTATTTGGATTGCTTACACGATGGGTAATCATTGCACAATTACCCATATTATTAGGTGCCATTATCATAAATTTCATGGGGGAAATGCATTCACAAAACTTAGCGTTATCAATAGTAACACTTGGCATCTGTTTGATTTTCCTATTTTATGGAAGCGGAAAAAACTCCGCGGATTATTATTTTAAAATGCAAGAGTGAAATTTGAGCAAAAAAAGAGATGATTTACTATAAATCATCTCTTTTTTATTTATTTGAAGATATAATTATTGAATTCCTTTCAAACTGTCTTTTCTCATGATTTTACCCGTGGCAGTTTGTTTAAAATTTGAAATAAATACAATTTCTTTGGGTTTTTCGTGTTTTTTCAAAACACTAAAAACCGATTCATCTATTTCAAAAGACTCACCTTCAACATAAAGAACAACTTTTTCTCCCAAATTATCATCAGCTACACCAGACACAAAATATCTTTTAGGAATTAATGTAGATAATTTCTCTTCTATTTGTTCTGGCATCAATTTAATTCCGCCACTGTTTATTACATTATCATATCTTCCCTCCCACTTAAATTGTGTATCCGAAATTAACTCCACAATATCATTAGTGACAATTTGCTTACTACTAATCCTTTTGGCTTTAATAATTAAACATTCTCTCTCGTCTATGGAAACTTTTACGTTAGGCAAAACAGTGAATACCTCCTCTCCTATCCTCTTTGCGGCGATGTGCGTAATCGTCTCAGTCATCCCATAAGTTTCATAAATCTCAATTGGAAGTTTTACTAATTCTTGCTCAAGTGCTTTGTGCACTTTTACACCACCTATGATTAATTTTTTAATCTTTTTTTCTTTTAGTTTTTTTAATGAATTTTTTGCTTGAAGTGGTACCATCGCACAAAAATCAAAATTTTCATCAATATTTTTTAATGGATTTGAATTTGGTTCTACAAATTTCATATCTAACCCTAAAATAAAAGAACGAACAAACATCATTTTACCAGCCACATAATTGGTTGGTAAACAATGAAGCATAGTATTTCCTGGTTGCAAATCGAAAAAGTCTCCTGTTGCCAGAGCAGAATCCAACATCGCCTGTTTTTCAATTTTAATAATTTTCGGTGTTCCAGTAGATCCTGAAGTGGGTAACTCAATATAAGATTTTTCGTCAAACCAATCTAACAAAAAATTACCTACATGTTTCTCAAAAGGTTCCCCCTCTTTAACATAACAGTAAGCCACATAAAACATTTCTTCAAGGTTAATATGATAGCCATTCAATTTAAAACGATTGTGTATGTTCTTATAAGTTAAATCACTCATTATATTGCGTTTATATTTAAATTAGTTGTAGTGTCTGATGCATCAATTTTACCGGTAAGTTTTTTTGACCAATTCGTCCAATTATATTTTTTTGCAAATATAAATAAGATAATCGGATAGACAATCACAATCGAAACTATCATTTCATTTAATATATCATTCGGATTTTCAATTCAGGAATATTTAAAAATTGCATCTGTTTTTATTGCAGAAAAATCAGAGGTAATTAATAATGCCGCCATCAAATTGTTTCCCAAATGGAAACCCAATGCCAGTTCGAGACTTTCATCCATCAGTGTCATAATGCCCAACAAAAAACCAGTTCCTATGTAAAAAGCCATGACTCCAAAACCCATTTTGGCAACTTCAGGATTGGCACTGTGGAATAATCCAAATATCACTGAAGTAAAAAGCAATGGAAACCATCTATTTTTTACAGCTATACCAATTTGTTGCATCAAAAAACCCCTAAATAGATATTCTTCAAAACCTATTTGGAAGGGAAACATCGCGATGCTTATCATAAATAATATTGTGAATCGCAGTGGGTTAAAATTCCAAATTATCTGAGAATTATCCAAAGAGTAGGAAACGACAAAGCCTGCAATGGTCAACAAGGCAATCAACCCAAAAGAAAAAAAGATTCTTTTATAATCTACTTTCTTTCTTGAAGTGGTAAGGGAAAGGATACTTCTTTTGTGTAAAAACCGAACCAAGAAAAACAATAATGCCAACAAGAAAATAAATGGTGATAAATTAATTATCAATGATTTAATTCCATGCATATCATCCATTTTTTTATAAGCTTCGTCCATTTGCTCCTTTGACATAAGAAAGAACATAATAAAATTGGCAATAAATATTCCTGTTGTGAGCAAGGTGGTTGTCAATACCCTCCACCAAGTATTTTTCCCTTTATAAGCCTGATTTATAAACATAGTATTGAATTTAATTGGCTTGCATTTTTAAACCATTTGTTAATTCGAATATAACCTATTTTTCCGTTTTTATCCCTTACTTTGTAAAAAATTTAAATCACAGTTTATGCTTCAAATTTATCATAATTCGCGTTGTACAAAATCAAGGGAATGCTTGGCTTTTCTTGAAAAAAAGGGACAAGAATATGAAGTTGTGAAGTATCTTGAAGCTATTCCTTCATTTTCGGAATTGGAAGCAATTATAAAAAAACTAAGAATTAAACCCATTGAATTAATACGCCAAAAAGAAAAAATATGGACAGAAAATTTCAAGGGAAAAATATTGTCTGATAGAGAAATCATTCAAGCCATGATTTCGTATCCGATTCTTATGGAAAGGCCTATCGTCATAAACGGAGAAAAAGCTGTAATTGCAAGGCCAATTGAAAAAGTGGTAATGATTTTTTAACAGTTTTGTAATTCATAGATCCCTAAAACCTTACTATTTTGAGACTTAAACCAAATTGCACTTAAATGGTCTTACAGTCTTAAAACAACCTTATCAACATGAAAAAAACAAAATCTGCACTTACATTCTTTTTTTTGTGTATCTCGTTATTAAATTTTTCCCAAACAAGAATACCTGAAAAAAAGATAAAAATTACTGGAAAAGTGATTGAAAAAGTGAGCCGTCAACCACTTGAATATGCTACCATAACTTTCGTAAACCCGAAGAACCCAAAAATGGTAACAGGAGGAATTACAAATGTAAAAGGAGAGTTTGATGTTACTGTCAGTGCGGGAA
>JBIKPM010000028.1:0-12891 GCA_044357435.1 Flavobacterium sp.
CCTTTGTTCAAAGGTTAATTGTTTGTGCTTCATAATCCAAATTTTTAACTTTTTGAGGATTATTCCTAATCTTGTATTAGGATAATCCTTTTTTTATTAAAAACTTGCATTAACAATTGAATCTAAGCAATAAAAATATAAAAACCACTATTAAATGACAATTATTTATTGTAATTATAAGAGAATAACACCTAAAAACATATTTTTTATTGCGGTAAAGCAAATTCATGGATTGAATGAATAAATTGGTTTGTTTTCAGTTTAGTAGCCCTTTATTCTTTTTTAGTTCAACTTAAAAAAGCTTATTTTTGTTTCAAGTTTAAAATGATGAAACAAATCGGCTACAAAAACACGAAAATCTCTTATTCCGATACTGGAAAAGGAAGGGCAATTATGTTGCTCCACGGTTTTTTGGAAAACCAAACGATGTGGCAGGATTTGGTTCCTGAATTGAGTAAAAAACATCGTGTAATAGCCATTGATTTGCTGGGTCACGGCGAATCAGGATGCTTGGGTTATGTACATTCCATGGAAGAAAATGCTGATGTAGTTCATGACGTTTTATCCAAATTGCGAATCCGTAAAGCAATTTTTGTTGGGCATTCTATGGGGGGTTATGTGGCTTTGGCTTTTGCCGAAATGTATCCTGCAAGTGTAAAAGCATTGGTGCTTTTGAACTCAACCGCGAGATCGGATAGCGAGGAACGAAAAACAAATCGGGATCGCGCGATTAAAACTGTAAAGAAAGATTATGCCGGTTTTGTGAGACTTTCCATTGCCAATCTTTTTAGCCCAGACAATCGCGATCGATTAGTTGACGAAATCGAAAAGGTAAAACACGAAGCCCTTAAAACGCCATTGCAAGGTGTAGTTGCTTCACTCGAAGGAATGAAAATTAGAAAAGATAGAGAATCACTTTTGCGCTCTTCAACTTATTCAATTATGTTGATTTTAGGGAAAAAAGATCCTGTTTTGAATTATGATGACAGCCTGAAACAAATTGAAAATACCGCTGTAAAACTTTTAACTTTCCCCGATGGACACATGAGTCACATTGAAAATCGAGAAGAATTGAAAACCGTTTTATTGAATTTTTTTAAGGGAATTTAAATTTTCTCCTCAAAAGGGATATTCACATCCAGAATTTCATTCAACAACAAAACCATTTGTTCCAAATAATTTGATAAAATATCCTCGTTAATTACAGCAGTTTCTGCCTTTCCATCTTTAAAAGTAAAAGGCAAAAAACCCGATTTTAAATTTTTGAACGAGATGATTCCGGCCTCTACAGGCTTCCCTTTTGCTTCATTTTCATACATATAGGCATATGCTAAAATCTGAATTATTTTTTCGCTTTTGATGCCTTCCGTCAATCCTTTCCAGGATTTCAGGGTGACATTTGTCGTTTCTACTTTTCCGGTTTTATAATCGATTATTCTAATGTTACCACCGCGCTCTTCAATTCGGTCGACCGAGCCGCCAATTTTCACTGGAAATGGCAAACTAGGATGTTCTAATATTCTTTCGAATCGTTGTTCCAATGCCAAAATTTTTATGGCTTCCCCTTTTTTGATACTTTCCAATTCCACTTTCAAGAAATTAGAAACATTGCGTTTAGCGACTTCAAAAGCGAGTAGATTTCGCCCTTTTTTGATTTCACCTTCTTTATAAACGAGCTTGAATTGTCTCAACACTTCGTCATCCAAAAGTTTAAAACAACTTAAAATAGCCGCTTCGGACAAAAATTTCCCAATAAAAGGTTCATACAAAACTTTCAGGGTTTCGTGGATGATAGTCCCTAAAGTATTCAGGGCAATGTTTTCCTCGACTTCCTCGACTTCGCTGATGCGTAAAATCTTTTGGAAATAAAACTGGATTGGGTTCCTGATATAACTCGTCAATGCAGATGGGGAAAACCCGTTTTCGGCAATTTCTTTCAATCGAACCATCACCGATTCTGATTTTGGGACCACAATGGGTTGGTAAGCCGTTTCGGGTAAAACAGCATTATAAATTTCATGAGTCAGGGTATGGTTTGGTTTTTTTTCGACTTCCAATTGGGTGATGAAACGGCTTTTTTCACCAGCATCCAGGCCTTCGCTTTCAGTATTGTAAAGTAAATAAATGTTTTTCGCACGTTGCAATAAATGATAGAAATGATACGTATAAATGGCATCCTTTTCTTTGAAAGTGGGCAGCCCTAATTCTCTTTTCACATCATACGGAATAAACGAATTTTGGGATTTCCCTGCCGGTAATTTCCCCTCGTTCATCGAAGTGATAATCACGGTTTCGAAATCTAAAACGCGGCTTTCCAAAACGCCCATAATTTGCAATCCGTTTAAAGGTTCTCCTTCGAAAGACACTTCCGCCAAGTCAATTACTTGTTTGTAAATGGAATAAAGCGTTTCAATGGCATCGATATGTTCGTGGCTTGAATAATAATTAATCAGTTTGTTAATGACTTTGAAAATGGAATAAACGAAGGACTTGGCAATTTTTTCTTCTTCGTTTTCGTTGCTTAAATTGGTTTTGATGTTTTGCAACAGGCTTGAAATGGTTTCTAAAACTGCAACCGAGCCCTTTTCCCATTTTTGGAATAACAAAAGAAACAAATCACCTGGATTTGGATTTAATTCCATCAATTTATGATGGGTGATAAACGTGTAATTGTTTTGATTGATGATATTAACCAATGCGCTAGTTTTTGCATAAGGTTCGACCAGAGGATGCGTCAAAATATCCAAGACGTCTTTGTAATAAAACACGTAACTTTTAGCGTTTCTGGATAAGGAATTCGTGTGCATTTTGAACAATTTGGCAATCAAAATCTGTGCTGGATTGTTCTTGCTCGAATAACCCATTGTAATATTTAATGCCCCAACACTTGACGGCAATGAATACAAAAGTGGCACTAACATATTTTCCTCCCCCAGAACGATGGCGACTTTGTCGAGCGGAACATCAGGATTAGCATTAATGATGTTTTCTATAATACTTCCGGCAATTTTGGACTGACCAATGGTTTTTGGCGTCCCAATAATTTGGATGTTTTTTGGTTGCGAAAAATCATCCACAATCCATTCAAAAGGATTGGATTTATAATGCTTCCAGCTTTCTTTGAACCGTCGAACAAACAATCCTGCGTCGTGAAATGGGTCGTTTAGAAATGCTTGATCTACATCCCAATATATTGAAGCTTGATTTGAAGCCATTAAATGCTGAATTATTCTTTCTTCTGCTGCATTCAGGGCGTTGAACCCCGCAAACACAAATTGTTTTTCCTTTATGGTATTAGAAAAATGATTGAGATTATTTACTGCTTCCCTGTATATCAATCCTTGATAACCAATTCCCTTGTTCAGTAAATGATTGTAAAGTGATTGGTAATAATTGGGTAATAATTTCCAGAAGTCAATGTAATTTTCTAGTAATTGCGTTTTGTTCTCGACTTCAATTCCCCATTTTTTTATGTCCTCTATATCCTTCAGATAAGAAAGTATATAATTAGGCTCCAGTAAATAGCGATCAATTTCGTTGAAATCCTGCAAAAGTGTTTTGGCCCAATTGGCAAAAAGTTCGAAAGACTGTTGGTTTGATTTTTCGGTAAGAGACAAATAAACTTCATAGAATTCAAACAATAATTCTATTGGGTCTATTGAACGAATACCTGCAACATCCTGAATAAATTCCTCAATGCTAACAATATTTGGAGACAAGATATTAGTCTCAACTTGATTTTTTAAAGCTTCAATAAGGAATATTTTGGCACGTTTATTAGGCAAAACCAATGTTGTATTGGATAGTTTTCCTGAATAGTTAACCAATATAACTTGTGCGATTTTATCTAAAAAAGAAGAATCTGTCATTTTATAAATATAAAAAAACGCCCCGATATATCGAGGCGTTTTAAAAAATATTTTAAAGAAATTATTTTTTCAATTTCACTTCAGTTCTTCTGTTTTCAGCTTTGCCTTTAGCAGTTGCGTTAGTTGCCACTGGAGTAGTTTCTCCAAAACCTACAGCCTCTAAACTATCCCCGCTAACACCTCTTTCGATTAAAGCATTTTTAACAACATTTGCTCTATCTTCAGAAAGTTTTTGGTTAGATTCGTCTGAACCATCGCTATCCGTATGTCCCTCTACACTAAATTTAGCAGTTGGGTATCCTTTAAGGATAGTGGCCATTTGGTCTAATGAAGCAGAAACTTTATCTACTATAACAGTTTTCCCTGAATAGAAGTAAACCGATCTTGCTTGAATTTTCAGACTATCTAATTCTTCAGCAGTTACTTCAGGACAACCATTGTTTGCAACAGTACCTTTTACCGTTGGACATTTATCATCTTTATCTAAAACACTATCTCCATCTGTGTCAGGCCAAGGGCAACCTGCATTTTCTTTAGGACCTTTAACTGTAGGGCATTTGTCTTCTTTATCAGTAATACCATCTCCATCTGTATCAGGACAACCTTTAAAGATAGCTAAACCAAATACATCTGGACAAGCATCATCTTTATCGGCAATACCATCACCGTCAGTATCTGGACATCCATTCAAAGCCGCTAAACCAGCAACTTCTGGACAATCATCACTTCCGTCAATGATTCCATCACCATCAGTATCAGGACAACCATTGAATTTTTTCAAACCAGGAACTTCCGGACAAGCATCATGTTTGTCATAAATTCCATCTCCATCTGTATCTTTTCCTCCAAATTTGAAAATTAATCCAGCAGTATGTTGAAAATGAATTGGAGAATCTGGAGTATCGATTTCACCAGTAATATTTCTATTCTCAAAAGAATGTTTGTAAGTGGATGTTAATGAGAATCCAACCAAATCAGTAAACCAAAGAGTTAAACCAGCACCACCATTCAAAGTTCCATAACTATTGTCCCCTAAAAAAGTGTATCCTCCACCAACGTGTAGAGAAGGCTCAATAACTTTAGATTTAATCATGTTCATAAAGCTGTATTTTACCACTCCATCTGCACCATAATACATCAAATCACCTGGATTGGTTATTGCCACATCTGTGTGACCTGGTCCTACCCAATAAGCAAATTTGTCAATTTTATTTACAGAACCCTGGATTCCAAAAGAGAAATTATCTCCTACATATTTGGAAACGCTTAAATAAGATACTGAAGGAAGTATATTCCAACTTTCTTTTACTTTAAAAAACTTTGTAAAGTGATCCCCTAAATTACCGGTTCTGTCACTTGCACTAGTTCTGGTGTCAACGGCGTTCATACCAAAAGAAATCGCCCATTCATTATTTTCGTCTTGTGCGTGAGAACTTAATCCCATCACCATCATTACAGCAAATAAAATCTTGTTAAGATGTTTCATGTTATTTTTTTTAAATACAGTTTAGTTAATTTAACACAAAAATAGCACGTAATTTTTTAACTACAAAATAAAATGTTAAAAAACACTTAATGTATCCGCAATTTCTTTCTAAATGACCATTAAAGTCTTCCCTACTTCGACAAAAGCCTCAATTGCTTTGTCCAAATGTCCTTTTGAATGTCCCGCTGATAATTGAATCCTAATTCTTGCCTTATCCTTTGGCACGACCGGGAAAAAGAATCCAATAACATAGATCCCTTTTTTCAATAATTCATAAGCCATATTTTGTGTCAACTTTGCATCATAAAGCATCACTGGAACAATTGCTGAATCACCTTCGATGATGTCAAAACCTGCCTTTTTCATTCCTGCCTTGAAATAGTTAGTATTCCATTCCAATTTATCCCTCAGCATTGTATCTTTTTCTAACAATTCGAAAACTTTTATGGAAGCCCCGACAATTGCAGGTGCTAATGAGTTTGAAAACAAATAAGGTCTGGAGCGTTGACGCAACAATTCTATAATTTCCTTTTTGGCAGTTGTATAGCCTCCTATGGCACCACCCAACGCTTTTCCTAATGTTCCAGTGATTATATCGACTCTTCCCATAACTCCCTTTGCCTCGAGTGTGCCTTTTCCGGTCGCCCCTATAAATCCTGCAGCGTGGCACTCATCAACCATTACCATTGCATCATACTTATCGGCTAAATCACATATTTTGTCTAATGGCGCAACAATGCCGTCCATAGAAAAAACACCGTCGGTGACAATTAGTTTGAAACGAGCTCCAAGTTCATTCGCCTTAATAAGTTGTTGTTCCAAATCTTCCATATTGCAGTTTTCATAGCGATAGCGAGCCGCTTTGCACAATCGTATTCCGTCAATAATGGAGGCGTGGTTCAAGGCATCTGAAATTACGGCGTCATTTTCGCCTAATAAGGGTTCGAAAACACCACCATTGGCATCAAAAGCGGCAGCGTATAAAATGGTGTCTTCGGTTCCATAGAAATCGGAAATCTTTTTTTCCAATGTTTTGTGAATATCTTGTGTTCCGCAAATAAAACGAACGGAGGACATTCCGAAACCGTGGGTATCCATCGTGTCTTTGGCAGCCTGAATCACTTCGGGATGCGATGAAAGTCCAAGATAATTATTGGAACAAAAATTCAGGACTTTTTCTCCTGTCGAAATAGTGATTTCTGCTCCCTGTGGCGAAGTGATAATTCTTTCCTTTTTGAAAATACCATTCTCTTCGATACTTTGGAGTTCGGATTGCAGGTGTTCTTTTATTTTCCCGTACATTTTTAGAGTTCTTAGGTTAATAGATTAGCTTTTGCCACGAAGACACGAAGCGGTAACATTTTCCCATAAACCTGAGTCCGATTATTATTTTATCCCTACGGGATAAAAGCTTTAAAATCCAGACGGTTATCAATCGAACTCGGGTTATAAATTTATTACACTAATTGTTGTGCCAATATAAACAAGCGATTTTTTCATAACCTTAAAACCCATCAATTCAATCGCATTTTGATACGTTTCCAGTTGTAATGGATATTTGCTGTTATGTGCCCCAGTTTTATAATCCAATAAAAAAACTTCCTTGTTTTTAGTTAAAACCATCCGGTCAGGCTTAATTGTTTTTCCTTGTTTTTGAATAATTGTTTGCTCATTCAACACTTCGTTTCCTTCGAAAAAATAATTTGAAAGCTCCGAATGATTTACAATTTCCTGAATCGTTTTGTAAACCAAATCCATTTGATTCACTGTAATTAATCCACTTTCTACAGCTTTAGTAATGGCCAAATCTACATCGCTTTTGGTTTTTACAAAAGACAAAATTTCATGGATCACATTTCCGTATTCTATGGCCTCCTGTTGATGCGTTCCCCACATCAAGGATTCTCGCTGTGCAATTTTGATGTTTTTTGGATTCAGAACATCGAAAACCTGAGGAATGGCTTTAAATTCTTTTTGTTTTTTGCCTTCAGGTGATAATTTTTGGGGATTCCCAAAATGGTATTCTAATTTACGTTCATCAAAACTACCTTCTTGAATTAAATAATTAATAAAAAACGTTGCCATATTGTTAGGATAATTCCCTTCTTTATTAGGCTTGGAAAAATTAGAAATAACATACAATTGCTCTTCAGCACGAGTTAAGGCCACATATAAAACATTGATATTGTCAAGCAATTGTTCTTGAGATTTTTCAGTATAAGTTGCTTTTGCAGCTTCACCAAACCCTTCAACGGCTTTACTGTTATCGATTAAAGCTTTGGGTAAATTAATTTTTTCATCTTCAAAATTAAGCCAAAGTTTATCCTTTTTTTGCAAGCTGTAATTTTCTTCGGCAAACGGAAAAATAACCACTGGAAACTCCAATCCTTTTGACTTGTGAATACTCATAATTTGCACTGCATCGCTACCTTCGGGAGATGGAATTTTAAGTTTTGCAGAAGTTTTGTCCCAATAATCCAAAAAATCGGCAATGCCCGCTTGGTTGCGAACATCTCGTTCTAAAACAATATCGAGAAAATATTGAATATAAGCACCTCCAGCAGATGGAGCCAGAAAATTATAAACAATTATTTCAACTGCTTCATACAATGATTTTTTTCTGATATCTGTGAAAGAAGCGTTAAAACCAAAGTTTTCAAGCCATTTCTCGAAATCCTTTTCATCCTTTTTCATTCCACTCGCAATAAAATCGTGAATTGGAAATTTTTCTTTATTATTTCGTGCCAGATATTCTAAAAAATAGGACTTTGATTCTGAGTCTTTATTGTTTTTTAAGTATCTCAAAAAATGAATGATAAATCGAACTTCGGTTGCGTTTTTTATCAATAAAGATTCTGACGAAAGTATCGGAATACCTTGTTCTATAAGGTAATTTGCAATTGCGGTTCCGTTTTTATTATGACGAATTAAAACGGCGATATCGCTATATTTAAACCCTTTTTGTCGAACTTCTAAAATCGTTTTTAATGTTGCTCTTACATACAAATCCGTCTTATTCAATTCTTCCACTTCGTCATCACTTTCTTCTGTTTCTGGAATAAATGAAATGTTTACAAAACCTCCTGTTTTAGTATTGCTTTTTTGATGGCTGTGATTTTGGTACAAATCTTTATAATCTTCGTTTTGAAATTCATTGGACAACAATTGAAAAAACTCGTTGTTGAATTCGATTATTTGCGAATAAGAACGGTAATTTTTGTCTAAATGTTCTAAAACTTTATCGGGGTTGTTGAACGGATTATGATCTTTGCTTAACTCAATAAACTGTTCGGCTTTGCCTCCACGCCAACGATATATGGATTGTTTCGGGTCACCCACTATCATCAAAGTTCCTTTTTCGCCATCGAATTCGCTTGAGGTGGCATTGTCAACCAGCGGAATCAGGTTTTGCCACTGCATTTCTGAGGTGTCCTGAAATTCATCAATAAAAAAATGACGATAGCGTTCTCCTAACCGTTCATAAATAAAAGGCGCTGGTTGGTTTTGAATTTCATTATAAATTTTAGCATTAAATTCCGAAATGGAAAGCACGTTTTGTTCTTCCTGAATTTTGGCCAGTTCATTACTGACGGTATTTAACAACGATAATGGCGTAATATTTTTCAGGAATGCTTTATAGAAATCCCGCTTTTCAAAGTTCTTGTAAACTTTGTCGAGAATTTGCAATAATTCAGGGATTAAATTTTCAATTAAAGCACCGTCTTTAGCCGTTTTATTAATTTTTATATCATCTGGTTCGTGGTAGGTTTTATTTTTTGGATTGAATTTTACTTCCTGAATACTTTGCAAATGTTTTGGAAAATATGCTCCAGAAAATGATTTCAAATCAATTCCGTTTTTTTCGATTAACAATAATGCACTTTCGGCTAATTCCGTGTTTTCTTTTTCCAAGACTTTACAGGCTTCGGCCAGTTTGTTTTTAATTTCGATAAATTCAGCAATGGATTTGTCTTGAAAATGGGTGATTTCATTTCGATTATTTTCATTGAGAACCAGACGACCGGTTTCGAGAATTTCGCGTGAAATGTCCCAAGATTTGTCGTCGTCAGTTTTTTCCATCGTAAAATCGATGAGCAATTTGGTCAAAGTTTCATCTTCACCGGCTTGTGCAATGATGGCGTCGACGGCTTCTATGACCAAATTTTCGGTGTCCAAAGTCACTTCAAAATTCGGGGGTAAACCTAAATCGTGGGCGAAAGCACGAATCACTCGGTGTGTGAATTTATCGATTGTCGAAATATCAAAAGCCGCATAATTGTGAATAATGTGCTTGATAATTTGCTGTGATTTGGTTTTTATTTGAATGATGGAAAGTTCGGTTTCTATGGTCAAATGTTGCATTAAATCCTGTGCTTTTTCGCTTGGATTGTCTTTAGAAAATTCGGACAAACTGCCCACAATCCTGCTTTTCATTTCATGAACTGCTTTGTTGGTAAACGTAATGGCGAGAATGTTGCGATAGGCATCATTTTTAGGAGCAACGAGAATGATTTTCAGGTATTCTTTGACGAGCGCATAAGTTTTTCCGGAACCTGCCGATGCGTCGTATATGGAGAATGAAGGTCTTTGCATTTTGATTTTTATTAATCAAGATTAAAAGTAGTACAAAGATTTCTAACTTTCTAAAGTTTTTAAACCTTAATCATTGAAGCCACTAAGTTCAACAAAAAAACCTTTGGCTTAAGCCAAAGGCAATTCAAAATATTGAAACAAAAATATCTTTTTTACTTTTCGTATATTTCAATAGTCTTCAACAGTTCTGCTGAATATTTAAAAATATCGTCCAAAGTTTCTATTTCGTTTTTTGTTTCTTTCTTGTTTTCGTCAAATAATCCAATAAATTTCTTTCCGCCGTTTAAATATAATCTACAAACTGCTTTTCGATTATTATCATCCAGAAAAATCGCAAAATAAGACTGTGCATCTCGATAAGTTACTCTTGTTGCTGGAGTTTTTTGTCGTAAAATAGTTTTCACAATCAAAAATCCTTCAAGCTCTTCTGCTGTTGTATTTACTTTGCTAATATCTTCCATATTTTGTTCGGCTGAAATTTCGTTTGAACTATCTGGTTTATTTTTTTCATCCTCTTTTGACAATGCTGTTTTTAATCTGTCCGTGATCAAATCGCTAATATAATGCTGAATAGATTTTTTGATTAATTCTGTAAATTGATCCAAAACTTTTGCAGTTACTACGCTTGGATAAACTTGTTTTGCAAAATGCTTTACAAATTCTGGAGTTGGATCTGTAAGTTCTTTGTTTAGCAAATGCTTGAGTTCATTCATAAACTTCATTTCACTGGCAGTATTTACAATGCTTTCGGCATCGAAATTTGCTTTATGAAATTTTTTTAATTCCTCAATTTGGTTGTCTTTAATCTCGGTTATGTTAAATTCTAAAAATGGTTTTTCATCCATTTTATTGGGCATAACTAAATCGGAATAAAATCTATAAACAATTCCGTTTGTCAACAAACCAAACTTTGCTTTTGAAACATGAAAATACCTCAAAAGCTGTCCATCGTGAATGTTCAAATTTTGTCTCCAATCTTTACATTCAACTAAAATTGTTGGATTTCCATCTTTAAAAATGGCGTAATCAATTTTCTCCCCCTTTTTAATCCCAATATCCGCAACAAACTCAGGCACAACCTCCAATGGATTAAAAACATCATACCCCAAACTTTGTAAGAAAGGCATTATGAATGCGTTTTTAGTAGCTTCTTCGGTTTGAATATTGTCTTTGTGTTTTGTTCGATCAGCGATTAATTTAAGTTGGTCTTTTAAATCCATAATTTATTTTTTAGTTTATAGTTTTTTGCTTTTGCAATTTTCCTTATTTCTAATCTTATCCCAAATCTATCAACGAAAAACCATATTACTTTACGGCTTTCCACATTTAGAGAAAATAATTTATTAGTTATCATTTACGATAACCGTATTAAGCAAATATAAAACAAATTTTGACTTATCGTAAATGATAATTAAAGTTTGGAAGAATCAATACAAATACAAGTTGGCAAACGTATTCAGAAAATCCGTAGTGAGAAAAAAATATCTCAACAGGATTTGGCTGCCAAATGTAATTTTGAGAAAAGCAATATGTCTAGATTAGAAGCCGGCAGAGCAAATGCAACTCTTTCCACTTTGGCAATAGTATCAAAAGCTTTAGAAATAAACATAATCGAATTATTCAAGTTTAACGATTAATTTTTGCTTTTGAAAATTGTTAATTTCCTTCAAAAACCTAAATCTCTTTCTTATCCTAAATACCCTAGCCCAGATAGCCAGTGGAAATCCTTTTCTTTTTTCTTTAAAAAAGAAAAGATTGCAACGAATAGCTGGAAACCTGCCTGCTGGCAGGCGGGTAGCTCCTGAAAACAACACTATCAATTTATTTAATAGAAATATAACGAAATAGAATTTCCAATTCCAAAGTTAAATGTTTAATTTTGAATAAAATATTTATAAATCATTAAACAATTATAGTATGGCTTTTGAATTACCACAATTACCTTATGCGTACGACGCATTAGAACCTTACATTGATGCGCGCACGATGGAAATTCATCACACAAAACATCATAATGCTTATATCACGAATGTTAATGCTGCTATTGCGGGAACGGATTTAGAAGGTAAAAGTATCGAGGATATTTTGAAAAATCTGGACATGAAAAACATGGCTGTTCGTAATAATGGTGGTGGACATTTCAACCACAGTTTGTTTTGGACCATTATGTCTCCAAATGGTGGCGGACTTCCAACAGGGGATTTATTGACTGCGATTGAAAGCGCATTTGGTTCTTTTGACGCCTTTAAAACTGCTTTTTCAAAAGCTGGAATTACACAATTTGGTTCAGGATGGGCTTGGCTTTGTGTAAAGGATGGTAAACTTGAAGTTTGCGGAACACCAAACCAAGACAATACTTTAATGCCTGGAATAGGTTGTGGAGGAACTCCAATTCTTGGGATGGATGTTTGGGAGCATGCTTATTATTTGCATTACCAAAACAGAAGACCGGATTATGTTGAAGCTTTTTTTAATGTGATTAATTGGGCTGAAGTTTCAAGACGATACGATTTGGCGAAATAGTCTTTTTTAAGAAAATAGACTTTTAGATGATAGGCGAATAGACTGAAAAGTTTGTTCGTCTATTTTTTTTGGGCTTTTGGATTCTGCCCGTTGTTAACCGCTTTCTGGATCTTTTTTCTTGACCTTATTCCAATAAAAAAGGTGAAATTGCTTTCACCTTTTTTGCCCCAAATCTACCATAAACTTAACCTACTAATATTATGGTAGGTCAAAGGTATATACGTATTGCATTTTTAACAAATATATTAGACGAAATACATCAATAATCGATTAAATGCTTAAATGAAAGTATTTGGTAGATTCAACAACTAAATGCAAGTTTATTATCGCGAATATATTTAGAAAAAAGATAATTTGGTGTTTTAAAACCATAAATTTTTCTTGGCCTACTATTTAACTTATTCATCACCAATAACGTAT
>JBIKPM010000210.1:0-4421 GCA_044357435.1 Flavobacterium sp.
TTTGGAAAATAATTACATCGTGTATCTTTTCCGCTAAATACGGCAGCCACAAAGAATAGCCCCATTATTAATCCTATCAAGTAGTAAGCAAAACGGTGTGCAAATTTCATAAATTAAATTTTCGGCAAAGGTAGATGAAAGTTTGCTTAAAAGACGATTAAATTAATATCGTTATTCGGTAAATCAAACCAATCTCCGATAGTTTTATTGGTTAAGATTCCATGGTAAAGATAAACTCCATTTTTTAGGCCATTATTGCACCTGATAGCGCTTTCAATTCCGCCATCCTCAGCAATTTGCAATAAATAAGGCGTGATGATATTGCTAATGGAAAGCGAGGCAGTTTTCGAATATCGAGAAGGTATGTTTGGAACACAGTAATGCAATACATTATTTTTGACAAAGGTTGGCTTTTCGTGCGTGGTTACTTCCGAAGTTTCAAAACAACCACCCATGTCGATACTCACATCTACAATTACAGCCCCTTTTTTCATGTGCTCCACCATAGTTTCGGTGACGATGACCGGACATCGTTCTTTACCGCGCATGGCACCAATGGCAACATCGCATCTTCGAAGTGCTTTTAATAAGGATTTTGGGTGAATGGTCGAAGTGAAAATACGCTGGTTCAAATTATTTTGTAAACGCCTTAATTTTGTAATTGAATTATCAAAAACTTTCACGTTGGCACCAAGTCCGATGGCTGTTTTAGCTGCAAACTCACCCACGGTACCAGCTCCAAGAATGACAACATCAGTAGGAGGGACTCCGGTAATATTGCCCAACAACAATCCTTTTCCAAATTCATTGGTAATCATCAATTCGGCAGCAATTAAAATCGATGCCGTCCCTGCGATTTCACTTAGGGATTTCACGGCTGGGTACGAACCGTCTTCGTCCTTTATGTATTCAAAGGCAAGGGCTATAATTTTTTTTTTGGCTAGGGCTGAAAAATAGACCTTTTTCCTAGTTTTCAATTGAATGGCTGAAATAATAATTGTTTTAGGATTTATCATTTCTATTTCTAACAAACTGGGTGGTTCCACCTTTAAAATCATTGGGCAACCAAACACTTTTTTGGTGTCTTTTGTAATTTCAGCACCGGCATCGGCATATTCTTTATCGGAATAACTGGAACTTTCCCCGGCTCCTGCTTCAATCATTACCCGATGTCCTTGATAAGTTAACGAATTTACAGCGTCTGGGGTAAGGCAAATACGGCGTTCTTGATAACTAGTTTCTTTGGGTATACCAATGAAAAGTTCACTTTTATGCTTCCCTATTTCAAGTTTTTCTTCTTGAGGCAGTAACTGTTGTTTTGTAAATGGAGTAATAGCCATTGTTTCTTAAAAATTAAGGGTCTAATTTACGGAAAAAGATTAGAATCTGTTGGTTTTATTAAAATAAAATCAACTTAACTTCAAAGAGCGTCTACCATCAGAAAGTAGTGAGATGGAAATTTCCGAATGAGATTCAGGAACAAGATTTGGGATTTTTTCCGCCCATTCAATAAAACACCAATTCCCAGAGTAAAGATATTCGTCGACACCCATATCCAACGCTTCAATTTCAGTATTAAGTCTATAAAAATCAAAATGATAAATGACTTGATTATTAATAGTTTGGTATTCATTAACTAAAGAAAATGTTGGGCTACTTGTTGCCTCATAAACACCTATTTCTTTTGCCAAAGCTTTTATGAAAGTGGTTTTTCCAACTCCCATTTCACCGTAAAAAAGAATAACTTTATTGAGATTTTGTTCCAGTATTTTCTTGGCAACATCATTAATTTCGTCTAATGAAAAAGTGATTTCCATACATTTAATGTTCAGTTTTTATTTTGGATTAAAAATTAAAAAAGGGATAATCATCTCTTCTAGAGAAATGCCACCGTGTTGATAGGTATTTTTATAATAACTCACATAATGGTTGTAATTATTGACATAAGCCAAGAACAAATCATTTTTTGCAAAAATATAAGAACTACTCATATTTATGGTCGGTAAACCTATTTTTTTCGGATCCTTAATGGCATAAACATCTCTATGTTCATAAGTTAAACTGCGTCCTGTTTTATAACGTAAATTAAGACTTGTATTTTTATCCCCTACAACTTTAGAAGGATTCTTAACATTTATTGTTCCGTGATCGGTGGTCAAAATCAACTTAAATCCCATTTTTTGGGCTTGTTGAATAATTTCTAAAAGCGGCGAATTTTTGAACCAACTTAAGGTTAGTGATCGATAGGCTTTATCATCAGATGCGAGTTCCTTAACCACATCCATTTCGGTTTTGGCATGTGAAAGCATGTCCACGAAATTGTAAACTACCGTTACCAAATCATTGTTTTTTAATGATTTGAAATTTTCGACTAATTTTTTTCCGGCATTTAAATTGGTGATTTTAAAATAATCTTGTTTAATGTTCAGTCCCAATCGTTTTAATTGAGCTGTCAAAAACTCGGCTTCAAACAAGTTTTTCCCACCTTCTTCAGGATCATTTTTCCAGTATTGAGGAAATTGTTTTTCCATTTCCAATGGCGTCAAACCTGAGAAAATGGCATTTCGAGCATATTGCGTGGCTGTAGGTAAGAGAGCAAAATATGGTACTTCTTTTTCGAGTTTATAATGATTTCCAACCACACTTTCAAAAACTTTCCATTGGTCGTAGCGTAAATTATCAATTACGACAAATAGTATAGGCTTGTCTTTTTTTACAATTTCAGGAACCACCAATTCTTTGAATAAATTTTGTGATAATATTGGTTTGTCTGCTTTTGGAGCAAACCAATCTTCGTAATTGCGTTCTATGAATTTTCCGAATTGTGAATTGGCTTCTGTTTTTTGTGATTCCAAAATTTCAACCATACTCTGGTCATCAATGTTTTCGAGCTCTAATTCCCAAAAAATCAATTTTTTGTATAATTCTACCCAGTCCTCGTAGGAGTTTACCATTCCCATTTCCATGGAAATTTTTCGGAATTCCTTTTGGTAATCCAAGGTTGTTTTTTGGGAAATCAATCTCGAATGATCCAAGTTTTTCTTCAAACTCAACAAAATCTGATTTGGATTAACAGGTTTTATCAAATAATCAGCGATTTTTGAGCCAATGGCTTCTTCCATGATGTATTCTTCCTCACTCTTGGTAATCATAATCATTGGGATAGATGATTTTTTTTCCTTCATTTCCGAAAGTGTTTCCAAGCCACTCATTCCCGGCATATTTTCGTCCAGAAAAACAATATCAAAATTATTTTCCTCAAAAATATCTATGGCATCGCGACCGTTATTGCAAGTCGTAACGCTGTAATTTTTCTTTTCCAAGAATATAATGTGTGGTTTTAAATAGTCAATTTCGTCATCGACCCAAAGTATTTTTATAGTATCCATATTTTTAAAATGTATTCGAAAGTAATCAATCAATGTGCCAATTTACTTTTTTTATAAAAGGAAGTTGTTAATAGTATTATAATTTAGTGCAATTTTAAGTCCTTAGCTAATAAATTAAAAAACTGTCACTAACTGTAATGTTAGTTAAAACTAAAAACTTCGAGACAAATTGCATTAGTTTCAATTTTTTTTTAAATTTGTTAATCTACTGACAATCAGTATTAATTTTTAAAAACGGCATAATTGTTGTTTTGTCAACATATTAAAAAAGCAACATACCAGATGAAAAAAATAATTTTTATAGTAATTCCAATTGCAATATTGTTTTGTAGTTTCGGTAATATGTCAAGTTTTCCAATCGAAAAATCATATAAAAGTACTTCGTTAACTACTCTAACGGAACAAAGACTTTTGGAACGGGTTAAAACTATAAAGCAATTTATTGGGACTAATTCAAAATACAATAATGAATTGGCTTTTTTTATTGATATGCGAATTATGTCCGGTAAGAACAGATTTATTGTGTATGACTTGAAAAACGATAAAATAGTTGATCAAGGTTTAGTGGCCCACGGAATTGGTTCTGAAACTCAAAACAGTGAAGAATTGAAATTCAGCAACGTTAATAGTTCTTTTTGTACCGCATTAGGCAAATATTATATTGGAAAAGACTATTTAGGGAAATTTGGCAAAGCCTATAAATTATATGGATTAGATCCTACAAACAGCAATGCTTTTGTAAGAAGTATTGTGCTCCATAAATATGATAAAGTGCCTTATGAAGAACAAGATAGAGCAATTTGTCATAGTTTAGGTTGTCCGATGGTTAATGAAATATATTATGGCAGAATTGAGAAATTAATTGACAATTCTAAAAGGAATATAATCTTAGATATTTATTATTAAGCCCCAAGAATCTCGAGGATTTACAAACTAAGTAATAGTTAAAATTTAATGTCGTATTTCGTGCCAAAATTATTGAGTACAAAGTTTAATTTTTCTTTTAGGATTTCGAATGACTTGTACGCATCA